>DATEWS010000880.1:0-4613 GCA_035257785.1 Pyrinomonadaceae bacterium | reverse complement strand
AGCGCAGCTTCATAACCTGCCGCCATCAACTCGTCGGCGCGGCCCATTTCATCCCAACGAATGTGCCCAACCTTCGGATTTATCACGAGGTCGGCCATCTCCCGCTGATTATGCGACGCCGTCTTCTGCACCACGAGCAATGACTGTAACAACACGCCAATCACCGAACTCGTCGGTCCAATAAACGTGGCGCCTTCACTGTTGACGTCAACCGCGATCACGATATCCGCCCCTAGCGATCGAGCCATAGTCGTCGGCACAACCGCCACGAGCCCACCGTCAACGAGTTGCCGCCCTTGATCATCCGGCACCGGTACGTACCAACCGGGAATCGCACAACTCGCACGGATCGCAAACGGCACATCGCCTTCGTCGCGCATCACTACGGCCATGCCCGTCTGCAAGTCGGTCGCGACCGCCGCAAAAGGAATTTGTAACTCTTCGAACTTCGTGACGGGCATACGCGCCCGCAGATATTGCTCAAGACGTTCGTTACTCTGAATTCCGAGTCGCGACATCGTCACGCGGCCAATGTCGCGCCAGCGTAACGTGCGGCCGAAGCCTCTGATCTCCTCGATCGACATGCCCGCGGCATACGCGCCCCCGACGATCGAACCTGCCGAAGTTCCCGCGACGCAGTCGATGCTAATGTCGCTCTCAATCAACGCTCGCAACACGCCGACATGGGCCATGCCGCGCGCGGCGCCACCTGAAAGTGCGAGGCCGATTTTCGGAAAGACTGAGGCTTCAGATGGCATTCAACATCACAATCTCCGCACGCTCACGCGCCGCGTCGAGAAACGCGTCCGTCTCAGATTCAATCTTGGCTTCCACCAGGGTCCGCTCGATCTCATCCCGGCTTTGCTCCAGCGTCGGAACGATTCGCCCGGGATTGCGCGCCTGAAAGCGAGGCACATAAGTGTCCCGGTAATAGTCGGCAATCTCCTTCTGGCTGATAACTACGAAATTTCGAAAACGAAAGTCCAGATATTTTTCCATCTTGAGACGTTGCTCGATGATCTCGTCGAGTTTTTCGCTGGTCAAACCGACGCGCTGGAGTCGCTGCTGAAACTCGAGTGGAGAAGCAAAGTTTCGCGCCAGTTCATCACGTGCATCACTGATTTCTTTCTGAGTGGGAACGATCGAAGGCAGTTTTTCTGCTTCCTGAAGGATGAGACGCTGGTCTATCACGAGGCGCAACGCGCGATTCAGATCTGCGGAAGTCGGGTTGTCGAGCACTGTGCGTGGTTGTAATGCCAACTGCCAGAGGAGATCGGAGTAAGTGATAAGATCTGTTTTGACGCCGGCGTTTACAGTCGCGACCATTTTGTCGACGACTTGTTGCGCCCCGCATAACCCAGGACAAATTAGGATGACGAGCAAAACTTTTATCCACAGATTACACAGATTTCCTATAAAGGAATCTGTGTAATCTGTGGATCGTTTTTCTTTCTTCATCTCTTCTCCTAGAACGTCTGCGTAATCCTGAAATGCAGATTTCCGCGCGGCAGTCTGAAGATCGCGGGTGTGCCGTTGAAATCCACTCCGTTGCCACGCTGCGGAATCAAAAACTCCGGCGGATTCAACAACACGCCGTAGTCAATCGCGAGCGCGCCACCAAATGGAGTTTGCAAACGGAACCCAAGACCGACCGTATTGGACCAATGCGCTCTCAAGTTGGCCCTGTTAATCGCTGCCATAAGATCGCCGGGCGGCAGGGGCGTCGTATCTTCTTTACCAAACAGATCGCCAATCCGCCGAAACACGTTGCCGCCATCGTAAAACGGAACTGCTTGCACGGACCTGGTCACTGGAATGCGCGCTTCGAGATTCAGCACGGCCAACGCGTTTCCACCAACAGGCACAGTAAATGGGTTGAGAAAGACGATGTTCTTGTCCCGATCTCGGAAAGCACCTTCAGGTATCACGACCTGGCGTGGACCAGCTTCTTCAAAACCAAAACCACGCAATGTAGTCGAGCCGCCGGAGAAGAAACGTTCACTGATCGGCAACGTCTGATCGATTTCATCAATGGTTCCGTTGCCGTCGCGGTCGCGCGGATTGAATAAATTCGCGAGACCTAAAGTCATGTTTCCGGCGAACACCGTGTTTCTCAGTGCAGACATTTTGTAGTAACGACGGTAAATCGCCTGGAAACGATTGAAGGAAATGTTACCGCCGAGCTGTCGCAACGCAAGCGCATAGTCAACGCTGAAAAAGTCACCACGCGTCGCGTCTAACTGGTTGTAACGACAAACTTCGCCCGGCTCGCCAGGCTCCTCGTCTTCGTTCAGGTTGCTCGACAACAGACCTTTCTCACAGCGTTCACGCGTGTCTCGCACGAAAGAAGCGCCGATACGAGCGAGTCTGACTTTACGATCAGGTTCGAGAATCGGCCGCACTACCAAACTCTCGAGATTAAAGAGACGCACGTCTTCATAACTCAGCCGCCCAAACACAATCGTGCGCGTCTTCCGGTCGATCACGCGTTGCGTTTCAATGGCCGCGGTGAAGCGATTGATCGTGGGCTCGTTTACCTGGTCGCCGAAAATATTAATGGGATTTCCGTCCTCGTCGAGCCGTTGCACGATGCCCAACGTTCCGCGATCGATCGCGGAACGGAAAAAACGCGTGATGGTTGAATCGCGTTGATACTCAACCGAAGCAGCGAACGGCGCAAACTGAGTTTTGTTGTAACGAGCGAAACGCGGGTCGAGATACTCGAGCCGCACAAGCTGTTGACGACGGCTGGCACGAAGCCGCATCGCTCCCGATCGCAGCCGGTTCATGAGATTGACGTTGCTGATCTCAAAGAGCCCGAGCGCACCCGCGTCGGTCGAATATCCGCCACCGTAATCCATTACATTCGGGGGCTTCTCTTCGACGTCGATGACCACGTCGCGCTGGATGTAGCCCGAGGTAGTTTCACCTGCGGGCTCGGTGTGGATCACGACTTGTCGATAGGCATCCGTCAGATAGAGCTCACGCTCCGCGTCGGAGATGCGATCGGCGCGCAACACGTCACCTGCGGCGATCGGAATCGCTCTTCTGATGGCCGCACGTTTCTTCCGCCGCGTGTTCGTATCGCCAGTGACACCGTTAATGATGATTGAATTGATGAAGACTTTGTCGCCCTCATCGTTGATCGCGTAAACAAGCCTGACTTGTTCTTCGTCGCCCTTCTTCGGCAACTCGACGACTGAAAAATCAACACGCGTGTTGACGTAACCCTCGCGCGAGTAAAGCGCCGCAACACGATCGCCGTCAGCTCTCGCCTGCGAACGTGAATAAGGTGCCCCGATCACTGTTCGCAACTCCTGCCGGAGTCGTTCGTCCGTGTATATCTTGTTTCCCTTCACTTCAACGCCGGCGATGCGAGTCAGGGGACCCTCGTTCACGTTAAAAGTAATGATGAGGTTATCGCCATTGATCGAGACACCCTGCAAGACCTCGACCGACGCTTTGCGATATCCGAGATCACGCATGAAAGCCTCGACGGTGCGACGGTCCTGCTCGAGCAACGTCAGGCTCGTGTAACCGCGCCCGTAGCCGAGCCATGGAATCAAACCGATCGCATTCGCTTTTTGACTCTTGAGATTCGCCTCGACGTCTTCGAACGACAACCTATCGGTGCCGGTGATTCGAATGTCGCTGAGACGAAATCGCCTCCCCTGCTCGACGTCATACTGGATCGTGACGTTGTGTCCCGTTAACGGAATTGGATTAAGGTTCTCGCAAGTATCCTCGGTGCCATTCGGACCCAGGTCAGCCGGCGGGTTAGCCACCGTGCAAGTCTGCGTCACCTCCGCGAAGAAGTAGCCATCCTCCTGCAACTTGTTGCGAATGCGACGCGCGCCTTCGACAATCGCGGAGAAATCAACATTTCCTTCACGCTTTACGGGCAACAACTCACGTTGCGTCTTCTCACTAACCTCATAGTTCTTGATAACAACGCTCACCTTTGGTCCAACGACACCCTTCAGAAAAATCCGCATGGAATTTTTCTCAGGGTCTCTTTCGACTCGGGGATCGTCGAGCACCGGCGCCAGAAAGCCTTCGTTAACCAGCGCGTCACGAACTTTATTAACGTCGTCAGTCAACGCGTCGCGAGTGAACGCAACTTGTGGCTGGAGCGTGAGCGTTTGACGCACGGGCGCGGAATTAAAACCGGCGATCTGAATATCGAAGGCCTCAACTTTGGCCTGCTCGCCGGGCGTGATTTTGTAAGTCACGTTCTCTCGCAGACCGCGCGCTCCGACTTGCTCCACCGGCTCGACTGTCGCATTGAAGTAACCGCGGTCGCGCAAGTAGATCTGAATCTCATCGGCGTTGCGGAGAATGATTTGTTTCGTGAGGCGATTTCCCGACTGCACAAAATTCATGCGCGCGCGTATTTCGTCGGTCGAGATGGGAGAACCAATTACCGGTCCCGCTAACTCAATCCGTACGTCGCCAATCTGGATCTGTCTCTGCACAACAAAACGCAGACGAACTGGACCAGTCTTCGGCGTTCCTTCTTCGATCACTTCAACGCGTGCATTCGCCACGCGTCCGGAGTCGAACAGCGCTTGCAATGACTCGCGCACGTTCACTGCCGAAAACTGTGTATTGGG
>DATEWS010000879.1:0-8351 GCA_035257785.1 Pyrinomonadaceae bacterium | reverse complement strand
GACACGATACTTGGATGAAGTCAGTACCGTAACGCGGTAGCGTCGGGTGATTTCATTTGGAGGCAAAGCTTTTATGGACCAATCGATTCTATGGCGCGGACTCTACCAACCTGGTCATGAGGCTTGCACTGTGCACCTACTCGACACCGGATGGAAACTTAAGGGAACGGCAGTTTTCTTGAGCGACGATCGTCGTCCCTGCCGGCTCTCTTATCTCGTTATCTGCGATTCGAGCTGGAAGACGCTAACTGGAAATGTTTCCGGTTGGGTTGGCAACGACGATGTGAACATCGAGATTTTTGTCGATGCTCCTGGTCAGTGGCAACTGAATGGATTGAAAAAACCTGAAGTCAACGGATGCGTCGATCTGGATCTGAACTTCAGCCCATCAACTAACCTGTTGCCGATCCGCCGGCTAAATCTTGAAATCGGACAGCAGGCGGAAGTCAAAGCTGCGTGGTTACGTTTCCCAAGCTTCGAACTCGAACCACTCTCACAGGTTTACTCGCGATTGGACGAGTTTACCTATCACTACTCCAGCAACGATGGAAAATTCGTCCGCGATTTGACCGTAAATGAATTTGGCCTCGTCACCAACTACCCCGATCTCTGGCGACTGGAGCAGTAAGATCACTCAGCAGCCGTGATGAGCATCAACAGGAAGTTCACCGCAGCGATGATTCCGGCGGCGATTAGCAGCTTCCATCTTTTATTTGAGCTTTCCTGGTAAAAATATCCTGACATTGGTCCAGACTCATGCTTCGCGGGCTCAATGCCCTGACGGTAGATGAACGAACCGATGGCAAAGGCAGCGACGAAGGGTGGAGCAAGTAAAAAACCAAGAAAGAGTTTGGCCCAGTCGTCTTGCTGAATCAGCGTGTTGAATATCTCCGGATAGATGAGATGCACTACCCACACGACGATCGTGACGAGGGTTGCACTCACCGCCGCGATCTTGCGTTGCCTCGTTTGTGCGGGAGACTCGAGAGCATCAAATAACGACAGGGCCCATGAGGTTGCGCGTTGTTCGAAGGGCATTTGGGGGATCGGCTCCTTATCGATTTGCCGTCATTGTATGACGGAACTCTGCCGGCGGAGAAACGTTTGGAGTTACATGGATGACCCGCAGCCCACAGCCGCTATACTTTCTGACTGGCTTGGCCGTGCTGTCACTCACATTCACATCGACCTCGAACACAAGACTCCGATCTCTACGCTGTTCTTCGTTACTGCGACTTACACGGCTGGTGCGCCGCCTGATCTGCCTCGACATATCGTAGTCAAATCACCACTTGTGCCACCGACCGCGGATTGCGAGTTGAAGTTCTATCGTGAAGTCGCACCACTTATCGGGACTCCGCCGCTCGTAAGCTGCCTTGCGGCTGTTGAAAACGGAAGTTCTGAAGTGATTGTGCTTGAAGATTTGCGTGCTACTCACGATCATCCGCCCTGGCCCATTCCACCAAGCAAAGCGCAGAGCGAAGTTGCGATTGACGCATTGGCCCACGTCCACGCTGCGTATTGGGAAGCATCGACGCTTGGTAACCCTCATACTGTGCAGAGCCTGACAACTATGGTGGAAGGTATCGTCACAAACCTTCCTCGGTTTATGGACACGTTTGGAGATGGACTTACTGCCGAAGCTCGCCAGATCTATGAACGCGTATTCTCTTCGTCGCTAAAACCGTGGCTGCGCTTAACTGATCCACGCGCGCTCACGATCATTCATGGCGATGCTCATACGTGGAACTTTCTTTTTCCGCGCTCCGGTTCAGGCCCCGCATACCTGATTGATTGGCAGCTCTGGCACGTGGATATCGGCGCTCGAGATTTGGCGTACTTCATGGCTTTGCACTGGTATCCCGGTCGCCGTCGTGAGTTGGAGCTGGCGATGCTGCGACGTTATCACGATGCTCTTCTCGCACACGGGATCGCGAACTATACGTTCGACGACTTATTGCTCGACTATCGACGCTGCGCTGTTCGTAACCTGACGATACCGATCATTCTGTCGAGCCGGGGCATGAAGTTGGAGGCGTGGTGGCACAGACTCGAATGCGCGATCGCCGCTTACAAAGATCTTGAGTGCGACGAGTTGTTGTAAACTAGTACGCGCTGATCATGGTCCAATTACTCGAAACAATCTGGCAGGATTGTTTTTACGCGGTCCGAACATTACGAAAGCATCCCGCTTTCACATTGATGGCTGTGTTCACGCTCGCGCTCGGAATTGGCGCCAGCAGCACGATCTTCAGCGCGCTCAATACGGTCGTCGTCGAGCCACTGCCTTATAGAAATCCCGATCGCCTGGTTCGACTTTGGGAGAGTAATCTCAAACAGAATCGACCTGAGAATCCGGTCTCAGTTCCAAACTTTCAGGATTGGCAAAACCAACAAACTCTCTTCGAGCAATTGGCGGCTTCAGAGCTGACGACATTCAACCTGACAGGCAGCGGTGAACCACAGCGCATTCCCGCGCTGCGCATTACGGCCAATCTCATTCCGACTTTGGGAGTCGCTCCGATGCTGGGCCGGAGCTTTCTCGCTGAGGACAATAGTGTCGCGCTGATCAGCTACGGTTTGTGGCAACGGCAGTTTGGCGGTGATGCCTCGGTTCTTAACAAAACGATTCAACTGAATGGCGAGAGTTATACAGTCGCCGGTGTCATGCCGCGTGAATTCCAGTTTCAAGGGAGAGATTTGTTTGTTCCGCTGGTTTTCGATCCAGTGAAGGAGCCCTGGCGCGCCGACCGTGCCAATCGCAATCTCGCAGTGTTCGGAAGGCTGAAAGCCAACGTCACGATCGATCAGGCAGTTGCCGAGATGAACCTCATTGCCACCCGTCTGGAAGAACAACATCCACAGGAAAACACTGGCTGGGGAGTTCATCTGCGAACTTTTTACGACTGGATAGTTCCACGGGAAGTGCGATGGACCATGATCGCGCTTCTGGTGTTCGTTGCGTTGTTGCTGTTAATCGCGTGTGCGAATGTGGCTAATCTGCTACTGGTGCGAGCAACAACGCGCCAGCAGGAAATCGCGATTCGCGGCGCGCTCGGTGCGCGTCCCGCGCGTTTGTTAAGACAATTGCTGGTCGAGAGTTTTTTGCTGGCCGGATTGGGTGGTCTGATGGGTTTGTTGGCGGCGTATTGGGGAGCAAGACTCATTGCCTCCAGCAACATGCAGAACATCGCTCGTTTGAGCGACACTCGAATCGATCTTCGAGTACTTGGATTTACTTTCGCGATCACGGTAATCACCGCGTTGATTTTCGGACTTGCGCCCGCCTGGTGGGCAGCGAGTGTCAATCTCGTTGAGAAGTTGAAAGAGGGTGCGCGCAGCGATGGCGGAAGGATCACTCATCGCTTACGCAGCGTGCTGGTTGTTTCGGAAGTAGCGCTTGCAGTAGCGCTACTCGTAGCAGCTGGATTGTTAGTCCGCACTGTCAGGCGATTGCAAGCTGTGCCTTTGGGGTTTTCATCTGAGAACCTGATGACCATGCAGGTCAGTCTGCCCTCAGCGAAATATGGTCAACCCGAACAGCGCGTGGACTTCTTCAATCGCTTGCTCGAACAGTTACGCACGGTTCCTGGAGTTGTCGATGCAGCGGCGAGTGAAAGTGCCCCGGCTACTGCATCTGATTGGACCACCGAGATCACGATCGAAGATGACGCAATCGGGATTAACGCGGCGCGAACATCTGCGACCGCACATGTAGCGACCTCCAGATACTTTCGTGCTTTAGGCATCCCAGTGTTGCAGGGTAAAGAATTCACGGATGAGTATCGTGCTGACAGGCCACTCCAGCTCATCGTCAGCGAATCGTTCGCGCGACGCTACTGGCCCGATGGCGACGCGATCGGAAAACGCTTTCGTGCCGGCAACAACAATCCTGTCGGGACTGTTGTTGCGGTCGTGGGCGATATTCACAACGTCAACCCGCAGCAGGAAGCGCCGCCCGCGTTCTACTTTCCTTACGGTTACATCGGAATGCCGGGACTCGTGGTGTTGATTCGCACGAGTGCCGAGCCTGAGAGTTTGGTGAAAACTCTGCGCGCCCAGGTGCAGCAGATCGATCGTGAGCAGCCTGTTTACAACGTCCGGACGATGAAAGACATCATCGCGAACGCAAGCTCTCAACAGCGTTTTCAATCAAGCTTATTAAATCTATTTGGCTTGCTTGCTCTGCTACTCGTGGCCGGCGGGATTTACGGAGTCGTGTCTCATGTAGTCAGAGAACGCACACGCGAGATCGGCGTTCGCATGGCACTCGGCGCCGGGACGTGGGACATATTGAAGATGGTTGTTGGACAGGGAATGCGGCACGTGTTGCTTGGTCTAATTTTCGGACTGGCAGGATCTTTTGCGTTAACGCGGTGGCTCAGCAGTTCCGTCGTTGGCCTCAATCCAAACGATCCACTCACGTTTATCTCAGTCGCCCTCCTCCTGGTCATGGTGGGCTTCGTAGCCTGTTATATCCCCGCGCGGCACGCCATCAAAGTCGATCCAGCAACAGTGTTACGGAACACATAAAAACGCCGCGGATATTCGCGAATAAACGCTGATCGAAATCAGCGTTCATCCGCGACATCCTCGGCAAGAGATCGCTCTTAAAAATCGAAGCGAGCGCCGAACTGAATGATTCGGGGTGTGTTGTAGATCTGCGTGACACGCCCGAAGTTGTTGCTGTTGATGTCGAGCCGTGCCTGGGTGTATGCGCTGGTCGTGCCGAAGAACGGAACTTGATTATTCAGCACGTTGAACGCTTCCACTCTAAACTGCAACCGGCGGGTTTCACCGAGCCGAATGTTCTTCGCAAAACCGGCATCCCAGTTAAAATACGGCATGCCGTTCAGGCCGTTTCGCGGCATGTTGCCGGTCGAGCCTGCCTCGTTAAAGAAGAACACCTGTCCGGGGAATGGCGCCTGGCCCAGTGGACTCGTCGCTCTCACACTCGCAAGCGTGTAACCAGCCGGAAGCTGTGTGTTCAAATCAAAACAACTCAACGTCGGCCGCCCGGGCGCAGTTGCTGTCGCACAGAGGTGCGCAGGATCGAAGAAATAGATCCCGTTCGGTGTGTTAAAAACACCCGTCAGTTTTCTGAGCTCCGGAATCGACAACGAAGTAGTTGCTGATTGTCTTCCCGATTGGAAAGTAATCGTCGATGTCGAACGCGGATCGATAACTCCAATTGGTGGACCCGAGACCCAGTTGACAACCGATGTGACCTGGAGGCCACCGAAGATACGCTCAGCCCATCCGCCATGACTCAAAAAGCGCTTTCCTCGTCCGAACGGCAACTCATAAATCGCATTGAAGTTGATTGTATGAGTTCGATCGTAATCGGGTCGCGAATAGTTCAGGTTTGGATTGTTGTTGTCCTGGATCTCACCCTGTCGATTTTGATCTTCAAACGGGATGTCAGTCAGAGTTTTCTGGAACGTGTAGTTCGCCTGTAGAGAAATCCCGTTGTTGAAGCGGCGACGAATTTCAGCCTGTAGTCCGTTGTAACGGAAGCGACCGGAGTTCGTGAGTATCTCATCGACGAACACGTTGGGATTTTTAACAATCGGAACCGTGCCGTTCAGTCCGTTTAAGAAATAGAACTGGGCCAGCGATCCGACTCGTCCCGCTTGAATCAAAGGAAGAATTGTTCCCTGATCGTTAAGGAATCCGCCGTTGATCAAACCAGCAAAGACCGGTAACGGCTGACTTCCCGGAATCGCCGGGTTGAAGCGCGCGTCAGTGCAGAGGAACATCGGATCAAACGCGGTGGATCCGCCCGGACGCGTCGCGCCTTGCAGACGGCAGTTCTGCTGCGCTTTGCGGAAGTCCGAAAGGAAGCCGGTCGAATTAATGTCGAGCTGGTTGAACGTCGTCGTCTGAATCAGATCGTTACTCAGACCGCCGACATACCTGATCTCCATTACGGTGTTGAACCCGAGATTCCGTTGAATACCGAAGTTGTATTCATAAACTCGCTGCACCTGTAGATTCGGATCGACTCCGAACATCTGTGCGCCGGCCTGGTTGATATTGTTCTGTTCGAACGAAAGCGGTGGCGCCGTGAACGGCGGCACTGGGAACGTCGGAATCGCGCCAAAGATACCGCGCGGTGTTAAAGCCGCCCGGAAATTTGTCAATCCGTTAACTGTGCTCGACGTAAACGAGCGCAAACCGGGGTTAGCGCCGAGCAGAGTGCTGGTCGATTTCACGTATTCGTCGTTGACGTAGTTGACGCGAACTCCACCTCGCAGCACAAAGCTGTCACTGAGGAGCCGCGAAACGAATCCGTTGTGAAATTGAGGCGAGTACGCAAAGCTCAGATTTGGTCCGAAGTTATCCAGGTCGGGTTTAGTAAACGTGCCTTGTCGTCCTGAGTTGCCGCCGATGATGTCCAGATGGCCATTCGGATCGAGAATACTCGCGACCAGATCGCCATTCTGGATCACCGGTTCCAGGTAGTTACCAATGGGACTGTGCAGCGGAGTGTAGTAGTCGTACCTGAGTCCTAGATTCAGTGTGAGGTTTGGTTTCAGTCTCCATTGATCCGAGAAGTAGGCCGAATAGATCTTGAAGTCCAACGGCTGAACGTCAGGCGTAGAGGCATAACCAGTTTGCGGATCGATAAGGTTAAAGGTCTGGCTCGCGGTGCCAATAATGCCGCCGAGCAAATACCGTAACGAATTAGCGCGTGCCAAATCGGTGGTGTTGATACGGCTGATCTGAGTAGCCGTCAGACCCGGCGTAAACTGATTACCAGTGGTTGAGATGTTGTACGTCGGCAGCACACCGAAATTGACGACCGATTCAAGTTTGAAAAATTCAATCTGACCACCAAAACGGAACGAGTGGTTGCCGAATGAATAAACGGCGTTGTCCTGGATGTTGTAGTACTTGGTGTTACGTCCCTGATCCGTAAACGAACCTTCCGGATGAGTGATCAGCGGCAAGGTGCCGATAAAGAAGTCGGGCGGGATGTGACTCTGGTTAAAGAAAGGTCGCGTGAACTGAAATCCGCCGCGCGCTTCGTTCGTAAACCTACTCGAGCCGGTCCAATTGTAAGCGGCGCTCAGGAAGTGTGTGGGATCGATCTGGTTGACAAACGGAATCGTCGAGAATCCCGAAGCGATATCCGTTCGTGAATTGATTTCGGTCTTTCGTTTGTAAACGATATTGAACGAATTGCGATCGTTGGGAACGACGTCGTAGCGGGCGACCCATTGATTTCGCGTTTGCGGATTTGAACGGTTGAAATTGATCACCTGAGTTAAGTTGATGCCGGTCGTCAAACCATTACCGGTGGTCGGTAGCTGGCTCAGAATTCGCGACTGAATGATCGGATCAACGCTGAGCACTCCGCCTTGAGCGGCTGTTAACGGACTCGCAAACCCAGCGCCGGTTAGAACGTTGATCGTTCGCGTTTGCCCGGTGACCGTATCGATAAAAGTGAAGTCTCCATTTCGCGCTTGCGGCAGCAGCGTCGTGGCATTGGCGGCCACCTGTTGTGCGATGCGGAAGCCTTCGTAGTTGAAAAAGAAGAACGCCTTGTTTCTGACTAACGATGAACCACCTTCACCGAATCTGAAGATCGGCGAAGGGCCGCTGACGCTGCCGCCAAATTCGTTGCGATTCAAGAACGGTTTCGGAATCGCATTGCCTTGCGCATCGGGCGTGGCGTTATTGAAAAAGTTGTTGGCGGCAAACTTCGAGTTGCGGTTGAACTCGTATAGGTTTCCGTGAAACTCCGTACCACCGCGCGGTGTCACTAATTGCACAAGCGATGCGCCGCCGCCCAGTTCTGCGCCGGCGTTTTGCGTCGTGACCGTAAACTCGGCGATGTCATCAACGGTCGGACGATCGTCTACGAACGCACCGGTGCGAATGAAGTTGTCCTGCACGTTGAGACCGTCGCGAGTAATTGTTGTTGACGATGAACGTTGGCCGTTGATTGAGTCTGTCGTTGGACCCGCGCCGGGTGTCAGCGTGAGCAGGGCAAGCGGGTTACGTCCGTTCAACGGGAGCTCGCGAATCTGCTCGCGGCTGATCGTCATACTGAGCTCAGCGTTGGAAGCATTGATCGGTTCAGCGCCGGCAGTGACGACTACCTGTTCGACGATTTGACCGACTTCGAGTTGCGCGTTGAGTTGATATTCGCGCCCGGCATCGATTTTTACTTTCGTGACGACGAAGGTTTTGAACCCGGTGGCGGAAATCTTCACCGAGTAGCTGCCGAACTCGAGCTGTGGAACTTCGAAGGCTCCTTCACTATTTGAAGTTGCGGTTCTTTCTTTACCAGTTTGATCGTCAGTGACGGTAACGGTGGCTCCTGCGACCGCGCCGTCCGCGGC
>DATEWS010000878.1:0-4126 GCA_035257785.1 Pyrinomonadaceae bacterium | reverse complement strand
TCGCGTGTGGCAAGTGCGGATTTTGCCGGGCGCAGGCCTTTTCTCTTTGTGAGAATTCCAATCCGAACGCATGGCTCGCAGAGAAAATGATGGGCCACTCCGCTTCCGGCATCTTTGGTTATTCACACATGACAGGCGGTTATGCCGGCGGGCAGGCAGAGTACGCGCGTGTGCCGTTCGCCGATGTCGGCCCGATCAAAGTTCCCGCGCATTTGAGCGACGAGCAGGTGCTCTTTCTTTCAGACATCTTCCCGACGGGTTACATGGGCGCGGAGATGTGCAACATTCAACCGGGCGACACGATCGCGATCTGGGGTTGCGGACCGGTCGGGCAGTTTTCGATTCGCAGTGCATTCCTGCTTGGAGCGGAGCGAGTGATCGCGATCGACCAGGTGCCTGAGCGTTTGCAGATGGCTGAGCAGGGCGGCGCGGAAACGATCAACTACGAGGAACAAAACGTTTACGAGGCGTTGATGGAGATGACTGGCGGTCGCGGACCTGATGCGTGCATCGACGACGTCGGCATGGAGGCACATGCGCCGGGACTCATCAACGCTTACGACCGCGTCAAGCAGGCGATGATGCTGGAAACTGATCGTCCGCATGCGTTGCGCGAAGCGATCATGTGTTGCCGGAATGGCGGCACGATTTCGGTGATTGGTGTTTATGGCGGGTTTATCGACAAGTTTCCGATCGGTTCGGTGATGCAACGTTCACTGACGATTAAAACCGGACAGGCGCACGTGCAACGATACATGCGTCCGTTATTGCAGATGATCGAGAACGGCGACATCGATCCGGCATTTGTCGTGACTCACCGGATGAGTCTCGAAGACGCGCCACGTGCGTATGACATGTTCAAGAACAAGGAGGACAACTGCATCAAGGTGGTGTTGAAGCCTGATTGGAATGGCAACAACAACGAAGTCGTACATTAGCAGTTAACACGGATTTCGCGGATGAAGCGGATTTGATCCGTGTTCATCCGCGAAATCCGCGGCGCGACCCTATTATGTATTCGTGCCCTGGATCGCTTCGGTCTTGGCGACGAGACGATTGAGCGTATCGGGAACGAGGCGTTCGGCGAAGCCCGCGATGAACGACCAGATCATGAGTAGCGCGAACGACACGCCATCCTTCGGTCCTGTCTCTTTCAGAAAGTCTTTGACCTGGAGAATACCGGCTCGCTGCGTTTCGTTTGGAGTCGGTGTCGCAACGGCAGCGGCCGTCTCCGTAGTACTTGCAGGAGCAGTTAACGTTGTAACCGCAGGTTGAGTTTTTTCTGAGCCTACGGTTTCTATCTTTGGAAAAACAGATCCTTCCAAAATCCCCGCCGCGAACAGAACAAACAGAAGCGCCGCAAAGATCGCGCCGTAGAGTGGAGAAAGAGAAACACCGCGCCATCCATTCGTAAGCGCCGCCAGATTGAACAGTGCATCGCCTTCGGTCGGTGCACTTTGAATGCGCTGCAACATACTCACGCAGCCACCAACAATGCCGGCCAACACCACTGATCCTACCGTGATGCCAAAAACACCGGTCAGTCCAAAAACGGCATCAAACCTTCCTCCCGACAGGAAGTAGTTGAGTCCTCCCAGACTGATGACCGCCAGAATCGTGATGGTTATCAAGATGATCAGCGTCATTTTTACAGCTCGATTCGTAAGCTGTTCACGCAGACCTTCGCGCATCGGCAACATCGCGTAGTACAAATAGAACTTGCTCAACAAATACCTGATATCGGCCCGCAAGACACGTTGAACGATCTCCAGCTCGGCGCCGGTTACGATACCTGGCTCTTCGGGCGGCTCGGGAGGCGGCGGAACGACAGCCGGTGGCGAAGTGTTGTTCTCTTCGTTGTCCGACTTCAACGCACTTGGCTTTATTAGAATCGCAGTCAGATCCGGTGGCTTTGACGCGAGATACTCATCGTACTCTTTTTGTCCTGCAATACTCCGATACTTCGACCGCGCGTCGAATGCTTTGCGAACTAAATTCTCGAGTGGCCGTTCATCGATCAATGCCAGGTCAAACGTGTAGATGTCGCTCCACGTCAGTTCACACTTCACACGTTTCTCATGCAGTGACTCCAAAAGCGCGATCGCCTGCGGTTGCTTGATCGTCCCTTTCAACGCGAGGTACTCGCTGTAAAGATGATCGAAGAAAAGGAGTGCGTAGTTGGGCACAATGCTTTGGAAGCACTCTTCGGGACTTGGCTCGGTAGTCAGCGCCTTGGTTGCGTTCACTAATCTTTGCATTCTCGTCCTCTTTAGGTTAACTCTTTGGGCCAATCGGCCGCGGCATGTTTTTGTCTGGTGGCGAATTGGCCGGACGGAATCTGTTGCGCGGCGTTGCGCGAGTTTTCCGTCTTCGCGGCTTCTTTGTAGAACTGGTGCCAGTACTTCGCAGCCTGCCAGATTGCTTCGGGACAACTCGTTGCCGATGAGAGTCCCGGGGTCAGCTCAATTCCGGCAATACCGTAAACAGTTTCGACAAAAGCAGCGCTGGGAAGTCCGAGTCCGTCAGTCAGCGGGTTACTTGCCCTGCCGCAGATCCAGGTAAAACTGAGCCAGGGGATCATCAGGGTTGGTAGATCGAGGATGTTTCGTTGCGCAGGTTTCTTCGCTTCGCGATCGCCACCCAGCAGTTTGACGTTTGCGAGGATCTTTTCAGTGTCGCGTGTGAAACGAAGCACGGCGATATTCGGAAAGCGCTCGGGATCGTCGTAGTCACCAATCTTGCAGTTTTGAATGCCATTGCCCTGCGCGATGTCGGCCGAGTCGCCGGAAAGCTCGAGCGGCACCGAAAGAAAATTAGATTCATCAAGAAGAATGCCGGCGAGTGACCAACTACTCGGTGTCAGATCCGCGCGCGCGTGCGATTGCGCCACGCGAATGCGAAAGTGTGTAATCGAGGCGCCGCCGAGCAGCAACACACCATCCTTCGCGCCAACTCGCGTCAGCCACGCGCTGTTCGTTTCGTTTTGCTCGGCTTTGACTTCCTCTAACTTGGCGTTCGCCTTGTCGGCGGTTGATTGGCGAATAGAGAGCACGATGTTTACTCCTTAAAAAAGCTCGATCGGAATGTTGATGATGTTCTGTGATTGAACCGGCATGCCGGCTTTCGCGATGGGCCAGTAGCGCGGAAACATCGAGACACGTTGCGGACTCGGCGCTCTGAACTCGAGCGTCAGAAAATGGTTTTGACCCTGCGAGAAATCGAGTTCCGATGAGACATTGCCGAATACCTGCGGCGCTGGTGCGTACTTTCCTTTCGCGCCCGGCACCAGTTGCATCGGCGACGAGATCACTTCGTAAAGTTTTGTACCCAGCTCAGGTCGCAAGCCCGTCACTGCGATCCGTCCGAAGTGAACGTCGCCAGTGAGGACTACGATCGAATGCTGCGCCTGCCGCAGGTATCCTTTCAGCTCTTCGTACTGGCGATGAAAGTCCGGCAGTCCGTAATCTTTTATGCTGCCACTCTCGGCGAAGAATGGTTGGCCCAACACGAGAATTCCCGGTCCGGTCAACGCCGCCATCCATTGCCCAATCGCCTGCACGTTTGCCGGCGACATGAAGTTGTCATCACCACCACCGTGACCACGATTGAAGCGAGTTTCGCAGATGCAAAACGAAAGCGGATCGATATTGAACCTGACCGGTGAAGCAGGAACTGTTTGAAAGGTCTGGTAGAGCGCGGCGGCTATCGCCCACCACTGATCGCGTCCTTTTTGAGTGAGCGTAAAGAACGGAACGTTCAGGCCGACGTCGGGAGCATTGTTCCAGAACTCGTGATCGTCTGAGCTGAAGAAGTTGGCGCCGTTCTTGAGCAGTTGACCAAAGCCGCCTTCGGGAGTCCACTGCGTCCACGTATCGAGGTAAGTTTTGAAAGATCGATGCTCGAGCCAGTTGCGACTGTGAAGTGGATTTTTGAAATCCTGCCACGGATTATCGAGGTAGACCTGATCGCCGCACAGAAATTTCACGTCCGGACGCGCGCCGGCGGGCATGTTCATGTAGGTTCGTCCGACTGTGCCGTCCGGATCTTCGCGACCGAAGTAACACGAGCCGAGCATCACGATGAAAGGCGGATCGGCTGGTCCAGGCAAACGCCACGGAATCGTCTT
>DATEWS010000877.1:0-2924 GCA_035257785.1 Pyrinomonadaceae bacterium | reverse complement strand
CGGCTTCCTCAGGTAATCGATGATGTAGTCTGCCGCCTGACCACCGCCATTGAAACGCTCGTCGATGATCGCGCCCTGCTTGTGAAGTTGCGCGAAGTAGTATCGATTGAAATTAGTGTATCCACCGCCCGCTGTGTCCGGCAGCCAAACGTAGGCGAGCTTTCCGCCTGTCATCTGGTCCACCTTGCGACGGTTTCCTTCTATCCATGCCAGATTACGCAAGCCACCCTCATTCGGCACTGGCACGACTGTAACTTCGCGCGAGCCCGTGCCATCGGGGTTCGCTCCGACACGGATCACTGTCTGCTTGTTAGCGGTGTTCTGGAAGAAACTGTGAATGTTGTCCGTGGCCGTAAGATTGCGGCCATTCACAGCAAGCAGATACTCGCCCGCATGCACGTTCACACCAGGTTGCGTGAGCGGCGCCCGCAGTTGCGGGTTCCAATTCTCACCATCAAATACTTTGGCGAAGCGATAGCGTCCGTTCTCGATCGTATAGTCGGCGCCCAGCAGTCCGCCGGGGATGCGCTTCGGATCGGGCACGTCGCCACCCTGTACATAAAGGTGACCGACGGTCAGCTCACCCAACATTTCAGTGAAGAGATAATTTAGATCGGCGCGGTGAGTGAGTGCTGCGAGGTACGGCTCGTACTTTTTGGCAGTAGCCTTCAGGTCGAGACCGTGGTAGTTCGGGTCGTAGAAGAAATCGCGCTCGATGCGCCAGGCCTCGTTGTACATCTGTCGCCACTCGGCCCGGGGATCAACATAGACCTCCATGTCCTCTGTTTTGATCTTGCCTTCGCCAGGCTTGAGTGGCTGCGTGGTGGAAGCAATGAACCAGTTATCGCCCTGACGGAAGAGCATCTTCTCTCCGTTGGCGGAGAGCTCAAACGCGCGAATACCGTCCAGGACTTTTTCGAACTTGCGCTTTTCCATGTCGAACTTATGCAGCGTAACTCCCGGCGGGGTTCCCGGTGCAGGTGGTAGCGCCTCAAGGACGAAGACCGCATTCGTTTTGCCCGTAGTGAGTCCTATGAAGTTTCGTGCTGGAATCGGCAACGCAAGAATTCGTTGACCTATACCGTCGAAATCGACGGTAACTCGCGGAGGTGGTTTAGGACCAGGACTTGGCCTGACCGCGGCTGCGGTTGCGGCCGGATCAACTTTCGGCTCGCCTTCAGCAGGTTTGTCACTCGGCGGCTCCGGCTTTTTATCTTCCGCGATTTTCTCTTCATCGCTTTCCGGCGCCAGCGGTGACGGATCGGTCTTTTTCAGAACGACCACGTAGACGCTGCGTGTCACTTGAAACGGATTGCTCGACATGTCAAAGCCAGAGAGCTTTGGACCGACGTCGGTACTCGCCATAAAGTAAAGGTGCTTGCCATTCTTATCGAAGGAAGGCGAACTAGCATCACTGAGGCCGTCTGTTATCTGCCGGAACTTCGCTTCTTCAACCGAATAGATAAAAACTGCGCTGTACCACGACTCGACCGGTTTAGTGTAAGCCATCCACCGGCTATCGGGTGACCAACTGACATTGAACCCGGCGCCGCGCTTGGAGGTGTCAACTTTGACAGGAGTACCCTTGTCGATATCCAGGTACCAGAGATTGAGTCGCTTGTCCGTGAACGCAATCTTCTTACTGTCTGGCGCCCAGGTCGGCGCATAGAAGAAGGATGATGGGTTACCGAGTGAAATCTTTCTGACCTCGCCCATCCCGTTCTGCTGTCTCAGGTGCAAGGCGTATTCGCCCGACTCGTCTGAGAAGTAAGCGATCCACTTACCATCAGGCGACCAGGCCGGATCGCGATCAGCAACACCGGTGCTATTCGTCAGGTTGCGAACATCACCCTTCTCGGCCGGCACGGTAAGAATTTCGCCGCGCGCTTCAAACACAGCACGCGCGCCACTGGGAGAGAGCGACGCGTTCAGAATACGGTCGGCGACCTTTTCGTATCTTGGTCTCACGGTCGGAATGTCGGCGTTTATTGTGACATTGACCTCTTTCGTCCGGCCCGACTTGAGATCATAAAGATTCAGCGATCCGAATTGTTCATAAACGATCGTATCCGGCCCACCGCCGGTGGAGATTGAAGCGGACTTGATATCGAGTCCCTGATTGTTAATTACTTCAGCTACTTTCTTCGAACCGGTGTCGTAAGAGAAGAGCGTAATCGCGCCGTCGCGATCAGAGAGGAAATAGATTTTGCGCGAGTCTCCCGCAGGCCACATCGGGCAAAAATCGTTTGAGTCAGTGCGCGGAACTTTTTCGACGCTCGAATCGCTCAGGTTGGCAATGTAAACGGGAGTTGCCGTGCCGCCACGATAACGCTTCCATGCATTGAATGAGCGCGGCAGCGGCACGTAGGCCAAACGAGCCCCGTCCGGTGAGTAAGAACCTTCGTAAGCCATGGGGAGCGGTACCGCCGTCGGGTACACCCCATCAATGGTCATCGTGAAGAGCTGTGCGGTGCGGCCAGTTTCCGCGTTACGGCTTGAAACAAACAGCACGGATTTTCCATCAGGCGTCCAGCCTGCTAACTGATCCGGGCCCGGATGGTATGTCAACCTCCTCGGCACCCCGCCACTGGCGGGCATGACATAGACGTCCACGTTACCATCGTATTCGCCGGTGAAAGCGATCCACTGACCGTCAGGCGAGAAAAGGGGACTGAACTCGCGGCCCACCCCGGTTGTCAGGCGGCTGGCCTCGCCCCCATCACGGCCCACCGACCACAAATCGCCGGCGTACGAAAAAACGATGTGCGTTTTATTCAGCGTCGGCGTCCGCATCAGCAGCGGGGTGTCTTGAGCGCAAACAAATGATGTCGCGCTGAGAATCAGTACAACGGTCAGGGTTAGTCTTTTCATTTCAACTCCTATTTAGAAGTAAGGATTGCGGAAGGTCCGCGCGTAAGCGTTCC
>DATEWS010000876.1:0-6055 GCA_035257785.1 Pyrinomonadaceae bacterium | reverse complement strand
CGGAAGATGCAAAGTCTTGAATTCTCCGTTGCGCCGCTGCGCCGCTGCGCGAAAGTTCTTCTTAGTTTTTCTGCTCTTCACGTTCTCCCTCGTCGCGAACGCGCAAGTAAAACCCTCCGACTACGCGCGCACCGAAGCCATGATCCCGATGCGCGATGGCGTCCGTCTTTACACAACGATCGACGCCCCAACAACCGCAACTCAACCACTTCCCATTCTGTTTCTGCGCACGCCATACGGCCTCGGCACAGCTACCGCCGAACAGATCGCCACCGCATTGACTGAACTCTCAAGCGATGGCTACATCATCGTTCGCCAGGACATTCGCGGGCGCTTCAAGTCGGAAGGCGAGTTCGTCATGCTTCGCCAGCCGCGCGATCCCAAGGACAAGAACGCGATCGACGAAAGCACCGACACCTATGACACGATCGAATACCTGCTCAAGAAAGTTCCGAACAACAACGGCCGCGTCGGCATGGCCGGCACGAGTTACGGCGCGTGGCTTTCTGTGATGGGTATGCTCGATCCGCACCCGGCACTGAAAGCCGTGGTTCAACAAGCCTCGCCCGCCGACATGTGGATCGGCGACGACTTCCATCACAATGGCGCATTCCGTTTGAGCTACGGCTTCGAGTACGCCTACATGATGGAGTCAGGAAAAGAGATCGCGGACGTAACAAAGGTCGTCGACAAGTTCGACGCTTACGAGTGGTATTTAAAACTCGGTCCACTCGCGAACGCCGATCAAAAGTATTTTCAGGGCAAGATTCCCACCTGGACCAGCTTCGTCAACGAGCCTGACTACACCGCCTTCTGGAAACGCCAGGCATTCGCGCCCTGGCTGAATCGCGTTACCGTGCCAACGCTGAACGTTGCCGGTTGGTGGGATCAGGAAGACTTTTACGGTCCAATCAAGATCTACGAACTACTCGAACGTCACGACACAGCGAAGCAAAACTTTCTCGTGGTTGGACCATGGAACCACGGCGGCTGGTCGCGAGGCGAGGGAAGTAAACTCGGTCGCATCGACTTCGGCAGTCCCACGGCCGCTTACTATCGTCGCAACATCCTCGCGCCGTTCTTCGCCTACTATTTAAAAGGACAAGGAGCAGGTCAGCGGTCGGAAGCAGTGACGTTTAGAACGGGCGAAAACAAGTGGGTTGAGTACGCCGAGTGGCCGCCGAAACAGAACGTCGCGGAACGCAAACTCTATTTCCAGGCTGGCAAGAAGTTGTCGTTTGACGCGCCGCCCAACGATCCAAACGCGTCGGATAGTTACATCTCGGATCCGGCGAGTCCTGTGCCTTATCGGCCGCGCCCGATCCAGGTGCGTTCGGGTTGGCCTGTCTGGCTGGTTGAGGATCAGCGTTTTGTCGATGGCCGTCCTGACGTTCTGACTCTCGAAAGCGACACGCTGACTGAAGACCTCACCGTTTCAGGAAGGATCGTCGCGAACATCTTCGCTTCGACTTCAGGCACCGATAGCGACTGGATTGTAAAAGTAATTGATGTATATCCGGACAGGTACGAACCTGATGCGACTATGAGTGGGTATCAACTGATGATCGCAGGCGACGTTGTGCGTGGTCGCTATCTGAAAAGTTTCGAGAAAGCTGAAGCGCTTACCGCAAACGCTGTCAATCATTACCAGATCGCGTTTCCGGCCAACGACCATACGTTTAAGAAGGGCCATCGCATCATGGTCCAGGTTCAGAGCACCTGGTTTCCGGTGATCGATCGCAATCCGCAAACATTCGTTCCGAACATTTTTCGCGCGAAAGAATCAGACTTTAAGCCGGCCACGCAAAAAGTGTTTCGTTCCGGCAAGCAAGCGTCGTACATTGCGCTACCGATCGAGGTAAAGTGAATTCCAACATCCGCATATCCGACATCGTCCAGCCCGCGGAGATGCGCGCCGTTGAAGAGTTGCAAAAGGAAGTTTGGGGTATTCCGGATCTCGATGTGGTGCCGTTGACGCATCTCGTAGCCGCGAAGGAAGCGGGTGGCGTGCTGATCGGTGCCTTTGACGGCGACACGCTAGTGGGATTCGTTTACGGTTTTCCGAGTTTTGAACATGGACAGCCGGCACATCATTCACACATGCTGGCCGTGAAGCCTGCGTACCGGAATTTCGATCTCGGTCGGCGACTCAAACTCGCGCAACGCGACCACGTCAAGGCGCAGGGGATTGAATTGATCAGTTGGACCTTCGATCCGTTGCAGAGTCTGAACGCGCACTTCAACTTCAACAAACTTGGCGTGATCGCAGATCGTTACCTGCCAGACTTCTACGGCGAAGATGCGGCGAGTTTTCTGCACCAGACCGGGACTGATCGTTTGTGGGTTTCGTGGTTTGTTTCGCGTGAACGCGGACATCAAATTAGTGGCGAAAACCAGGTCGTTATCGAGATCCCATCGGACATTAATGCGCTACCACGGGAAACAGCGTTGAAGTGGCGTGCGGAAACGCGCCGGGCTTTTACTGAAGCGCTAAAGGCTGGTTACGTCGTGGAAGGGTTCGTGCGCGATCAAAAAGCCGGGAAGTACCTATTGTCTAAGAGGTAGGTTTCACACAAAGGCACAAAGGTTACACAAAGCCACAAAGGAAAACTTTGTGCCTTCTTCTAAACTTTGCGCCTTTGCGTGAAACCAAAATCAACGATATGAGAATCACACCTTTATTTAACCGGCGCGAGATACTGAAGGGAGTTGGGCTTGCAGTCGCGGCCCCGATGATCAATCGCGGGCGCTTTCGTTTGTTTGCTCACTCAGCCACTGAATACTCGCGGCAAGCAATCGATTTAATCGGGCGTGCGACAGTGATCGACATGCTCAACGTGTTGACACTCGACTTTACGCGGCAAGCGAAATGGTTCAAAGATCCGGAAACCTTCACCGCCTCCGACATGCAGCCGTACCTCGACTCCGGCATCAACGTCATGCACCCGGCTATCGGCATGGGTGGTCCAAACGCCTACGAAAGCGCACTGCAATTCTTCGCGTCATGGAACGGCTTCATTGCCAGCAAGGGCGACCACTTCGCACGCGTCAACAACGCCGCCGATCTGAAACGCGTGAAGAAGTCGGGCAAGATGGGCGTGATCCTCGGTCTCCAGAATTCGGAACACTTCCGCCGTCCTGACGACGTCGATCTCTTTCACGGTTTGGGCCAGCGAGTTTCGCAACTTACCTACAACGCACGAAATCTCATCGGCAACGGTTCGACTGAACGACGAGACGAAGGCATCTCCGACTTCGGCGTCTCGATCATCGAACGAATGAACAAGCTCGGCATGGCTGTTGACGTTTCGCATTGCGGGGACCGCACCACGCTCGACGCTTTCGAGATCTCGAAGAAGCCGGTGTTGATAACTCACTCAAACTGTCGCGCGCTCGTGCCGGGTCATCCGCGTCTCAAGACTGACGAAGCGATCAAAAAAGTCGGAGACGCAGGCAGTGTCATGGGTATCACTGGCGTGCGCATGTTTGTCAAAGGTGATGAACCCACAACGATCGAGCACGTCCTTGACCATTTCGATCACGTCAGGAAGTTGATTGGACCAGAACATCTGGGCGTCGGCAGTGACATCGATCTCTATGGCTACGATGCGATGCCGGCTGAGCTCAACAAACAACTCCGGGCCGGTTACAAGGGCAGTTACGCGTTTCGCGAAAAGATCGACATTGAAGGTCTAAACCATCCGAAACGAATGTTTGACCTGACTGAAGGTTTGATTCGACGCAAGTACAGCGACGCGGATATTGAAGGCATTCTTGGAGGAAACTTCGAACGCGTACTCGCGCAAATTTGGACTTAAGCCACAAAAAGGCACAAAAGCACAAAAGAAAGATTGACATCATGATCAAGAAATCTCCCAAAGCACGAACATCTTTAACTAAAACAATTTTGTGCCTCTTGTGCCTTTTTGTGGCCGTGATGGGCCAGGCGCCGACGGAGACGCTTCCAAAGAATGAGACGCCACTCCCGGCGCCGTCGCCAGCAGGCACCCACGAAATGACCGCCGCAGACGTCGAAGCATTTCTCGACGGCCTCGTGCCGTTACAAATCAAGCACGACGACATCGCGGGTGCGACTATCGCAGTCGTGAAGGACGGCAAACTGCTCTTCGCCAAAGGCTACGGTTACGCAGACGTCGAGAAGCAGAAACCTGTTTCAGCACAAGATACGTTGTTTCGGCCCGGCTCGATTTCGAAGTTGTTCACATGGACCGCGATCATGCAGTTGTACGAACAAGGCAAACTCGATCTCGATCGCGACGTCAACAACTATCTCGATTACAAAATCCCCGACGCCTTCGGTAAGCCCATCACCTTAAAAAACATAATGACTCACACGCCGGGCTTTGAAGAGCAGATTAAAGATCTATTCAGGACGGATGCGACCAAGCTCAACCTCGGCGAGTATCTGAAGACGCACATTCCCGCGCGCATCTATCCGCCGGGAACAGTTCCCGCTTACTCAAACTACGCGACTGCCGTCGCCGGCTACATCGTCGAGCGCGTGTCGGGCCGTCCGTTCGATCAATACGTGGCGGAGAATATTTTGAGGCCGCTGAACATGACGCACTCCACATTCACGCAACCGCTGCCCGCGGATCTCGCGCCGTTGATGTCGAGTGGTTACCGTTTGGGTTCGGACAAACCTGAAGCATTCGAAGTCGTCAATCCTTTTCCGGCGGGAAGTTTGAGTAGCAGCGCCACGGACATGGCGCAGTTCATGATGGCGCATCTCGCCGACGGCGAATTAGGCAATGCGCACATACTCAAGCCCGAAACAGCGCGCTTGATGCACAGTCGCTTGTTTGGACTCGACGATCACGCAAACGCGATGTGTTACGGATTCTACGAAGAGTCGCGGAACGGGCATCGCATCATCGGACACGGCGGCGATACTGTTTACTTCCACAGCGATCTGCATCTCGTGTTGGACCAGAAGGTCGGTTTCTTCGTTTCGTACAACAGTGCGGGCCGCGGCGACAGTCCCGGACGCACGAACCTCTGGCAGGCGTTCCTCGATCGTTACTATCCGTACACAGAACCAGCACCGAATTCCGCGACCGCAAAACAAGACGCGCAGGCAGCGGCAGGCACGTACACGTTAAGCCGGAAGAGTGAGACGTCTTTCCTGAGAACGGCGTCGATCATCAGCCAGTTCAACGTATCGCCAACTGCTGACGGTGATATCGAAGTGCCGCAACTCACCGGCGTGAATGGAAAACCGAAACGCTGGCAGGCTGTTGCTCCAATGACGTTTCTCGAACGCGGCGGTCAGGACAAACTCATCTTCAAACCGGATCAGAACGGGGTCATGCAGATGGTCCTGCCGTATCCGTTCTTTGTGGGCCAGCGAGTCGGCAGACTGGAAAATGGAAAACTCCTGTTGGCGGTGTTGGGAATTTCACTCGGACTCATGTTGCTGACGTTGATACTCTGGCCGGTCGCGTGGTTTGTGCGCCGGCATTACGATCACAGACTACAACTAACTTCAAGTGAGTTATTGCTGCGGGTGCTGGTGCGAATCGTCTTTGTGCTTGATCTGGTTTTCATTGGCGCGCTGTTTGGTCTTACAATGTACGGCCTTACGCATCTCGAGATCTTCAGCGATCGAGGCGGCAGGTGGTTTCACCTGATCCAGATAGTTGGCGTTATCGGAGCAGTGGGAACTTTGGTCGCGCTCGGCAACGCTGCCCTCGCATGGATTAGCAAACGAAGGAGTATTTGGGGCAAACTACAGGCAACGATAATGCTGCTCGCGTGCCTTGGTGTTTTGTGGTTCGCTTTTGCGGGCAACCTGTTGCACTTCAGTTCAACTTATTGAGGTTCTTATCCACAGATTACGCAGATTCAACAAATCAATCTGTGTAATCTGTGGATAAACAAGCGAGGGGTATTACTTATTGATGACGATGCATGGCGCCAGAACGCAACCTGAAATCCGAACAATAACTCGACTGGTCCCACCAAGCGGAAACCTCGTACAAGGACAATCGGAACTCGCGATCAATCCGAAGTTGGCCCAGGCCGCGAGCGACTT
>DATEWS010000875.1:0-7402 GCA_035257785.1 Pyrinomonadaceae bacterium | reverse complement strand
AATCAGCCGCTCTCCGAAAAACGCGCGCAGTCAGTGAAGAACTACATCGTCAAAAACTTTCCAAACATTCCGCCGACGCGCTTCCAGACAATCGGGCGGGGCTCCAGTAATCCAATTGCTGAGAACAGTACTGAAGCCGGGCGCCAGCAAAATCGTCGCACGGATATCAAGGTCATTCTTGCGACTCAATAAATTAAGCCGCGGATGACACGGAAGAAATCCGGATTTTATTCCGTGTAATCCGCGGTGAAACTCACTCACGATGGCACGTTCCAAGAGTAATTTATTCTCTATCCGCTCGCCGCTCCCGAAACGGACGGCGTTCCTGCTCGGATTCGTCGCACCCGCGCTGGTGCTTGGCGCGTGGTGTGTCCTCACTTACTCGGGGCGCGTCGATCCGGGTTTTCTTCCCAGTCCGACGGAAGTGCTGCGAGGTACGTTGCAACTCTTCCTGCACTATGATCTCGGCGCTGCGATCCTGGTTTCCACACGTCGCATCGCGATCGCGTTTCTGCTCGCGTCAGTGATCGCGCTGCCGCTCGGTGTTTTGATGGGCGCTTTCGATCCGATCAATCGTTTCTTTGAACCGATCATGGCGCCCTTGCGTTACATGCCAATCTCGGCGTTCATTCCCCTCCTGATTCTCTGGTTCGGCATTTACGAAAAGCAGAAGATCGCGTTTCTGTTTCTCGGCGTCTTTGTTTACTTGTTGCCCGTCGTTGTTTCGTCGATACGATTAGTGCCCGAAGAGTTGGTCCAAACTGCCTTAACTCTCGGCGCGTCGAAGTTTCAAGTGATCAGAACTGTGCTCATGCCCGCCGCATTGCCGGAAATTTTCGACAGCTTTCGCGTGATGAACGCGATTGCCTGGACGTATGTGATTCTCGCTGAAGCAGTCAACCCGGAACATGGTCTCGGTTACATGGTTGAACTCGCGCGCACCCATCAAAAAGCTTCGTGGTCGTTTGCGGGTTTGCTGGTCATCGGCGGCATCGGCCTGCTGACTGATTTTCTCATTCGACTAATTTCCAGCGTGCTCTTCCGTTGGCGCGAAGCAAACTGAATCATCAACGACAATGGCCGAAACAGAGACTCCACAACCACTTCCACAAGCCGGTGAGCCCGGCACGATTGCCGTTGACGTCGGCCTACCGAAGGTACACCACGTAACCTATCATCCCGATCAAAGCGGCGCGCCGCCGAAGTTACGCGTGTCTGACTTGAGCGTGACCTATGTCGATCGCGCGGGTAATCACACCGAGGCTGTGCGCGATGTTTCTTTTGACGTTTACGACAAACCCGAATCAGGTGAGGTGGTCGTGTTTCTTGGACCATCAGGGTGCGGAAAGTCCACGATCTTGAAGGCGGTCGCGGGTTTGTTGCCGCCGACCGAGGGCGAGGTTTTAGTTGACGGAAAACTGGTGACGGACGTTGGTCGCGATCGCGGTATGGTCTTTCAGGCTTACACTTCTTTCGGCTGGCTCACTGTGCGGGAAAACGTCGAATACGGTTTGAAACTCCAGGGCATGAAGAAGTCTGAACGTCGCAAGATCTCAGATCAAATCTTGCAGCAAGTCGGTTTGGCTGAGTTTGCCGGTCGTTATCCCAAGGATCTTTCCGGCGGCATGAAGCAGCGCGTAGCGATTGCGCGGACGCTCGTGAACAATCCGCGGGTTGTGTTGATGGACGAACCGTTCGGGGCGCTCGATCCGCAGACGCGCTGGGGAATGCAGAGCCTGTTACTCGAAGTTTCGCGCGCGGAAAACAACACGATCCTGTTTGTTACGCACGACGTTTCCGAGGCCGTTTACCTGGCCGATACGATCTACGTGCTGTCACCGCGTCCGGCGCGCATTCTTCATCAGGTCGACGTTCCCGCGTTTCCGGTGCGCGGCATTGCGTTAAAATCAACGCCAGAATTTCGCGCGGTTGAGAAGCAGTTGTTGGACCTGATCTACGCGCCCAGCACCAAAGGAGCATAAGATCTCTCTGCGATCTTTGCGTGTCTCTGCGTGCTCTGCGTTAGCATTACGTTTTAACGCAGAGGCCGCAGAGATACGCTGAGGCCGCAGAGGTTATAATTCGTGTATGGGGACAAGCGAAAAGCGGGGCCTGCCCAACCAGCCAAAAACAGCGCTGCGCAAAGACGGTGTGCCGGTCAACGTGACGCCGCTGCGCGATGATACGCTGGCTGCGAGCCAGGCATTTATCAGACAGAAGATTAACGAAAAGCGCTCTTACCTCAAGGCTGCTTTTGCGAATCCCTACAATCTTTCGCTCCTCGCGGGTGGCCTCGCTGCTTCGGCGTTAACACTCAGTCCTTTACTCGCGATCGTCACAGTCGGACTCGAGATTCTTTGGGTCGTCAACGCGCCCGGCTCCAAGAAGCTCCAGGAATGGCTCTGGGACCCATCATTCGATCAGCAGGAGCAGGCGCAGGAGCAGGCGGCGCGCGAGGAACGTCTTAAACATCTCGAGGAATCCGATCGCGAGCGCGTCGTCGACCTGTTAGCGCGCCAGCAGGAGATTAACGCACTCGCAGCGCAGAACCCGTCTTTCACCGGTGAACTGCTACGCACCGAACTCACCAAGACCGATCGACTCGTCGAAGCTTTCATCGACATGGCAAACACGTGTAGTCGTTATGAAGCCTATCTCGACTCCATCGATCTCAGTGAACTCGAAAAAGATCGGCGGCGCTGGGAAGTGATCTGCAATAAAGACGACAGTCGCGACTCTGAAAGTGAGATCGCGAGAAAGAACCTCGCCATCATCAATAAACGTTTCGACAAGATGAAGGAAATTCATCATTACCTCACCATGGCGCGCGGCCAGCTCGACTTGATCGAAAACTCTTTTCAGTTGATTGCGGATCAGATCGTGACGATGCAGTCGCCACAGGAGTTGACGGGCCAGCTTGACGAGTTGCTCGACGGCGTTGAGTCGATCAAGCAGACGGCCGCGGACACCGAGCGGCTGTTAAATCCATTGGGCTTAAAGGATCTCAACATATGAGCGAAGCGCGAGTGCTTCCTGCGTGGGCGGAGGATCTGCGGCGTCGTTACTTGCGTGGCGAAGCGTCGATGTTTGTGCTGCACGGCAACGTGTATGACGTCGTGTTGTGCAACCGCAAGATGATGGCGCTCACGGAATTTCTGACTGATGTTTTGCTCAAGGATTCGAAAGATACGATCGCCGTTTATAACGTTGCGACTGGCGTGCGTTTCACAAAACGCGCTGACGGCGTTACCGGACTTGAAGATCTGTTGCTTTCGACTGAAAAGGATCGCGTGTTCGCCGCGCTTGAACGTTTGCTAATCGGATCGACGAAGGTTGCCGTCATCATGGAGTATGCGGAAGCGATTGCTCCGGCTGGCGATCCAAACTTCCAGGGCGAAGCCGATCGCGCCGCGATCGTCACAATGCATCGCTGGTCTTCGTTGCCCGAGATCGAGCGTGGTGACAACGTTGTGCTGCTCATTTCGGAAAACCTCACCGAGCTTGCGCCGAAGTTGATCTCGAATCCGAAAGTCGCGGTTGTCGAAGTTCCGATGCCGGACGAAGAGACGCGCAGGGAAGCGGCGAGTTTGGCTGACGCTCGTCTTACCGAGAAAGATGCGGAACGTTATGCCGGCGTTACGGCCGGCTTGAAGTCGATCCAGATCGCTTCGATCCTGACGCCGCAACCCGCTGCTGAAGAAGAGTTAGGTGATCGCGAGGCTTTTATTGTCGGACTGCTGGGCGGCGGTGCTGATGCGACGAGTCGTGCTCACAAACTCGCGGCGTTGACGAGTAATTTGAGTCGCGAAGAGGTGAAGGAACTGGTGGCGCCCACTGCTGCGATGCCTGCGCCGGATGCGTCGCTGCCGAGTCCGATCGAACTCGCACGGAAAGAGACTGATCGCCTGATCGCGAAGCGAAAGCGCGAGATTCTCGAGCGCGAGTGTTTTGGACTGGTGGAATTTGTCGAGCCGTCACATGGGTTTGAAGTTGTCGGTGGCATGGAAGAAGTTAAGAAAGACTTGCTCGTGGTCGCTGACAGCATTCGCGAAGGCCGGACGAGTCGTGTGCCGATGGGTATTCTTTTTACTGGTCCGATGGGCACTGGCAAGACATTCGTTGCCGAAGCGTTTGCGAAAGAGTGTGGTCTGACGACGATCAAGTTAAAGAACTTCCGTTCGAAGTGGGTCGGCGCGACGGAAGGTAATCTCGAGAAGATCCTGAACGTGATTCGCGCGATCGGGCAGGTGGTCGTGATCATCGACGAAGGCGATCGCGCCTTCGGAAACACGGATGGGGAGGGTGATGGTGGCACTTCGTCGCGTGTCATCGCGCGGATCAAAGAGTTCATGTCTGACACGTCGAATCGCGGGCGCATACTGTTTCTTGTGATGACGAATCGTCCTGACAAACTCGACGTTGACTTGAAACGAGCCGGACGTCTCGATCGCAAGATTCCGTTTCTTTACGTGCAAACGGCGGAGGAAGTCGAGCTGGTGGCGAAGGCGCTGTTGCGAAAGAACAAGATCAAGACTGACGTCGATCTCGCTTCGATTCGCGATAGTTTTTCGAGCAAGCTGATTGGCTACAGCAACGCCGATATCGAAGCCGTGATTTTGATGGCGAATGACGAGGCTGCGCGCGAGAGTGATAGCGATGCGCCCGTGCTGGCGAGACATTTTCAGCAGGCGGCGATAGATTATTTTCCGAGTCGAGATGCGGAGTTGTTGGAGTACATGGAGCTGCTGGCAGTTTTTGAAAGCTCCAGTAGACGACTGTTGCCCGCGAAGTACGCATCACTCACGCCTGAAGACCTGGATACAAAGCTCCGGCATTTGCGCGCGATTGTCGGAACACGCCGGTAATCTCAGCGATCTCTGCGGCCCTCTGCGTCCATAGAACGCTGAGAACGCAGAGATCGCTGAGAAATCAAAGCCTATGGATCAAATCCCTCTCTGGCTCAAGATCGCCTACACGCTCTTCATCTGCGTGCTCGTTCCCGTCTACGTGGTTCAGTATGGACCAGGTAACTTTCTCTGGTTCTCCGACATCGCGTTACTCGTGACTGCGGCGGCACTCTGGCTCGAGAGTTCATTGCTCCCGAGCATGATGGCACTCTCGGTCATCGTCCTCGAAACGGTTTGGATCGTTGACTTCATCATCGAATTGATCGCTGGCTCATCAGTGATCGGCCTCAGTGCCTACATGTTTGATTCGAAAATCTCACTACCGATTCGCGCCCTCTCTCTATTTCACGTCTTTTTGCCTGTGACACTCGTCTGGCTGCTCTATCGTTTCGGCTACAACACGCGCGCTCTCACCGCACAAACACTACTCGCGTGGATCGTGCTCCCGGCGTCATATTTCTTAACCAGGCCGTCGCAGAATGTTAACTGGGTTTATGGACCAGGCAGTGGACCACAGAAATGGATGCCAGCCGCGCTGTATCTGGTTCTCTTGATGCTCGCGTTTCCGCTCGTCCTCTACCTGCCGACGCACTTCCTGCTGAAGAAACTATTTAATTAGACTGCTTTCGACATGCTTCGCGCAGCGCGTTGAAGGTCACCACGTTGAGGTTTGCCTGCAGCTGATCCGGTTGTTCGCGAATGAACTTGCCGACAATTGACGCCACTTGCTCGTCCGACATCTTTCCCGTACACGTCTTGAGCCAATTGAGATTTTCTTCAGGGGCGCCGAAGAAGGGCGCGACCAGCATGCCGTTGATCTCACCGGTGGTGTACGCACGCTGCTCCGTGTCGCTCATGTCGAGATAGTCTTTGCCGGTGAAGAATCCGGGACTGATCTTCACTCGTTGCTGGTTTGCGTAAACACTGACAAAGGCGAGCAGTGCGATTAGAGGTAAAACGCTTCTCATAACGTCGTCAGTGTAGACACAAAAGCACAAAAGACACAAAAACATTTTGCGCCTTCTGTGCCTTATTGTGGCTAAAAGCTATTTGGTGATGGTGCCGCAGGCGATCCGCGCACCGGAGTTGCCCGACGGATCGGTCTTCATGTCATCCGCTTTCTCATGGATGACGAGGGACGTGCCGCCATTTGCGAAGAGCGAGTTGGCGCCATCGCCCATGTTCACCATCATGTCGGTGATCGTCATGTTGGCAGTTCCGTCTTTCTTCACCATGAAGTTATTCATGTCGCCGGCGTGTGGTCCCTTCGGATTCTTCGTGCCGTGCATTTTATTGTCGGGATTGAAATGCGAGCCCGCAGTCGTAAACTCAGGACCTTCGCACTTCGCCACCTGGTGAATATGGATCGCGTGCTCGCCGGGCGGGAGATTCTTCAGATCGAGTTTGATTCTGACTCCTTTGCCCGACTCGGTGATCGTAGCAGTCCCCACCGACTCACCGCTCCCGTTCTTCAACTCAACCATGTGTCCGGTGTGCTGCGCGGCCGCATACGACAGCAGTCCGCCGATGATAAATCCAGCCACAATCCACGCAATGAATTGCTTCTTAAACATTGTTTCCCTCCTTATGAAGAATATATTAACTCTTGGCACTTTCCGGTTTAAGTGCCTTCGTCTTCGATGCGGTGACGTTATAAGTGCGTCGCCTGCCGAGGACCAAAAGTGCAATCAATGCCGATAGCATCAAGAACCATAGCAGGGGGCGAATGCCGCCGAAGAGTCTGTGGCCCCACCCGTCCGAATGATACGCAGCATAGTCCTCGGTGCTGGCGGTTAAAGCTGAGCCGCCGAGACTTGCTTGCGAGTGTTCAAGGATCGACTTCAAACCCTCAAGCGCCTTTTTCTCGACGACGCCACGTTTGAGTTTACCAAATGGACCATCGAGTCCGTCAGCGCGTGAACGATTTTCGTAAACGAGGTAAGCCCCCTGGTCCACATTCACGAACGCGGTCAACGCCAGCGACGCGTTGAAGTAGTGGTTTGCGTAAATCTGGTTCGACGCGATCAGCACCTGTGGTCCAGCGTCGCTGTTGCGCCTGAAGATTCGAACGTGATTGACGGCGATAACGGGTTTGAGTCCAAACTTGATCTTGGACCAGACGATACTGTCTTCTGCGAGTTGCAAGTCTGACTTCGTTTGCGCCAAAAGATCTTTGACGTAACTCGAAGCGCTGTTAAGCGCGCGTTGTTCCGCGGCCAGGCTGACTTCGTCTTGCTTGTCGTTGTATTCAATCAGCGCCGCTTCGCCGCGCGTTCGATAGTCGCGCACGTAATCGAGGAGCATCTGTTTGAAGAGATTAGTAACCGCGAGCTGGTAGTTGGGCGCGGTCCAGTCGATCTCTTTCCGAAAACGCTCGATCATCGGCGCCGAGAGTTTTATCTGGCAGTCGCCGACGACGCAGTCTTTCAGATCTTCGATGTCGCCGGTTTCGAGAGTGAGCGTGTCGAGATCGTTGAGACTCGGTTCACTGCTGA
>DATEWS010000874.1:0-4063 GCA_035257785.1 Pyrinomonadaceae bacterium | reverse complement strand
ATGAACAGCCACGAGCAGGCGTAACTGCGCCTGTCGCAAACGGTTCAATGACACCTCTTCCAGATCGATCTCGCAGATGCTCTCCTGCTCGCAATCGGGGCACTGCACGTGGACCGTGAAGTTGACGAGGGGATCATGTTCGTCCATGACCCTTCCAATCTCCTCCAACGATTCGCGACTCGGCGCACCCTCGACTACGAGCGTGCTCAGCATCTGCTGTAACGCTTCCGATTCAACTTCAAAACTCCGGCCCAACCACGCCACCTGGTCATTTCCAGTCGGCCGGCGCAACTTCAACTGACTCGAGACATTTATCGTCTCGTCGCTAAGAACCTGTTGCTGTAGCTCAGAGATCTCACTGACTCCGAGTTCGATCTCGAGCTCGCGGCCACACGCACGGTTCGGACAACGAAGCACGAGCGGAATCTCGGCGTCATCGCCTGTCGCAGCGAGACGCAACAAACACTCGGTTCGGGCGCCGACAGTTAGATCCCAAAAGAACTTGCGATCCACGGCGGCACCCTGCGCGTTCGTCGTGCAACAATGAAGGACCTCGGTGACTACAAACGGGCGCGGCGGAGTGCTGAAATCAATGTTCAGATCACTCTCGTAAATTCCGAACCGTCTGAGCGTGAGATCCGAGCCGAACATCCGGTATTAACCTCATGCGGCCGGCACCGGATCGCTTTCGTTTGGCTCCTTCGTAGCCTCGTCGCGATTCCAGCCTTCAAGCTCAATCTTCAGCGACTCAATCGCCAGCGCGTTCGCATTCGAGTTGAGCTCCGGCAACGCCGTAAACTCACTGACCCAGCAATCGTGCAGAAAATATCGAAAGACGACGTGGCCCTTTTCGTTCATCATTTCGAGGGTCAGTTCTTTCTTGTAGTTTGCGAGGTCCATCGCCGGATCGCCGGCATACGCATGGACCATGTTCGCCCACTTCTCGAATTCGGGATCGTGAGTAAGCCCGCGCTCCATGGTGATTGCGTCGTAAGTCGTACGGCCCGGTGACTTGTGATCGGTGCTGTTGTCGCCGCCATCGCGATGCTTCACGACTTCAGTCGTGCGCTTCAACGCGCTGACCTTGCTCACACCGAGAACAACCTTGCCGTCCCACTTCACGCGGAACTTGAAACTCTTGTAAGGGTCGACTCTCTTCGCGTTCTTCACGAAACCTTTAGCCATTGCGATTCCCTCTCAATCAAGTTAAATCACCAGCAATTTGTTGGATCTTGATGACGACGAATTCCGCGGGTTTGAGCGGCGCAAAACCAACTTCAATGTTGACGATGCCGAGATTGCGATCGTTCTGCGTGGTGGTTTCAGAATCACACTTCACGTAGAACGCTTTGTCAGGCGTGCTTCCCTGGAACGCGCCCTGCCGGAACAAGCTCAGCATGAACGCGTTGAGATTCATCCTGATACTGGCCCACAGCGGTTCGTCGTTGGGCTCAAACACGACCCACTTCGTGCCTCTAAACAACGACTCTTCGAGAAACAGAGCGAGACGCCTGATTGGGATGTACTTCCACTCCGAGCCGAGATCGTCGGAGCCATCGAGCGTGCGTGCGCCCCAGTTGACGATGCCGCTCGGAAACTTACGTAAACAGTTGACGCCGAGTTTGTTGAGCACTCCGTTTTCGAGATCGGTCAGGTTCAACTCGAGATCGAGTATGCCGAGTAGAGCTGCTTCGGTTCCGGCAGGCGCTTTCCAAACACCGCGTTGCGAATCCGTGCGGGCCATAAGTCCCGCGATGATTCCCGATGGTCCAATCAGCTTTTTCACACCGGCGTCGCTGTACTGGACCTTCGGATAAAACACCGCCGAGTGATCTTTAACTACGAGCGCTCGCAGTGTGTTGACGGCAGTGGCGTCAGCAACCGGAAGATTATTGTTGGTCCAACTATCCGGCGCGTCGATCAACAGGAAGGCACGACGATCGTTGCAATAGATGCTGGCTGGTCCAATGATCTGGCGATAGGTGGCCTCATTGACTTCGCGATCGCCCGGAATGACCATCAAGTTAAACAGGTCGACGTTGTCGAGCGCGAAGAAGCCCGTGTGCTTCAATGGATCGCCCATGTAGGTGGCGACATCCGGCGCCGCGCCATCGCTTCCCGCGGTTCCGGGCAACTGGAACGCGCTCGTACCAGCTGTGCTTAGAACATACTGGCGAGTGTTGGCGACAAAGCCGTTGCCGAAAGTTGCATCACCCGCGCTGGTTACTGTTGCCTTGTCGTTGATCGCGCCGGTCTTCTTGCGGAACGCCAGGTGATATCCCCACAACTCGGCTGCCCACGGAACATTCGGATTCGTGTTGACGGCCTGCGCGATCTTGTTCAGCTTTTCTCTGACACCATCGAAGCCTCCCACTGTTTCGAAGTTCTTGGCGGTGGCGCCCGAGGTGTTGAGGTTGACAGGCACGAGGGGACTGCCGGCGATCGTGATTCCTGTGATTGCCGGTTGTAAGAGATTCGAAAACGTGTTGACGGCGGTGATGAAATCCTCGGGCACATTCACCTGCGCGCCCACGAATGCCGTTCCATTGAACACGGGGCGCAGATTGCTATAACGAGCCACCTCGATGCCGCCTTGTTCGACTCCCAGGAGCATCGGTCCAGCAAAATCATTTGCTGCCGCGCGGCGCACTCTTACGCTCGTCTTGTCTCCCGAGTCCGACGTTATTCGAAAAACGAGTACGTGATTAGCTTCAATGACGTCCCAGCCGCCCAGGATACTCAGAGATGGATCGACGAGATTGAGCTGGGCTTTGATAGCGGCGATGAGAATCGTGGGAATGTCATTCACATTAGCGGCAGCCGTAACGTCGACACCGGCCAGATCGATGTCGATGAATGGACCACCATTTAAACTGATCGAGAACTTCGATTTCAGATCCGCAGGATTGGCCGGACGCAGCATCTGTTTGTCGATCGCGTCTTTGGTGTTATTGAAAAGGTTCGCCGCAGTTGTCCCAACAAACGGACGTCGCGATTGACTGAAACCCGGCGAAGTGCTGGCGTTTTGGTTGATGAAAGCCGCTGGGTCCGTGGCGCTCGTGCCGCCCGTTAACATGTCTGTATGCAGGTTCAGATCGATCAGTTTCGACGACTGCGTAACGAACACGGGCGCAAAGCGTGGCGAAAACGGGTTCATCGAGAGATTGCTGTGCGTTTCGCTCGCGATGATCGTTCCGGCAACTTCGTGAATGACGGAGAGGTTGAACGTGTCGTCAGGATTCGTAGTGTTGTAATTGACTTCGATCTTGATGTCGTGCGCCCAGGTGCCGGCGCCCTTCGACGTAGCAGTGAGCACGTTCTTTGAAGCGGGACCACTCGCGAGGTTCTTGAGAGTCAGCGTTGGCGCCGCTGCTCCTTTTGCGAGTCGCACGACGTAACAATCAGTTCCACCGTTATCGAAAAACTGTCTGACGCTTTGACCGAGATCGCTCAACGGATGTGAACCGCCAAACTCGCGCAGGAAGTCGGCAAAACTCAGTAGTCGCACGGCCTTGTCGATCGGACCTTTGGCAGTGCGTCCAAAGAAAGCGCCTATCGAAGTTGAGACTCCAGTGATGGTATGAACGCCACTGGAAACTTCCTGGATGTAGACACCCGGATAACTTACCTGTACTGGCATTATCTATTCCTCCCGTTTTAGAAAGGCGGCAATCTCAATTTTCTTATTACGATTGATTCGATAGCGAACGCGACTATCAGGAGCTTTGAATTCGACGATCAGATTTTTCGCGGAGAGTTCGTCGAGGACAGATTTCACTTCGGCGGTGTTGTGCTGAATCTTCTTCTCGAGGAGCCACCACTCCACGATGCCTTCCAGGGTGTCTTGCGCGGCGACGTTCTCGAGCATGTATGACAACACGTCGTGAGCGATATCAGATCGGTCGGCTACACACATAGATTTGTTGCGGGTTGTAGTGCAATTTCACCACCAGATTGAAATGCGCGGATTTTTGAAGTGGTTTTTAGAATTGAGGATATTTTTATCTCGGCAACATACTTGGATCGGGTCAGTACCGCAACGCGATAGCGTCGGGTCAGTCTC
>DATEWS010000873.1:0-12384 GCA_035257785.1 Pyrinomonadaceae bacterium | reverse complement strand
GCATCAGCCGCACGCTCCTGGGCATTCGCCGCGACAGCAAGCACCATTACCAACACCACTATTGAAACGGTTCGGCTCATGATTCACCTCCTGCCGCTTCTTGTGCCTCGTGTGCGTTTTTGTGGCAAGCACTAATACGCGAGCGGCGCCTTTGTTGACGTGAACGGCATTGCGGCGCGTGCTGGACCAGCGATACTGTGGCGCCGTGCGACGTTTACGCCCATGGATGATTGTCTCGGCAGCCTGGATCGTTCCGGCTGCCTTCGCTGTTTTGAATCGAATCGCACAGGCGCGGCTTCGAGGCTGGGAACCTGCGACAACACGCGAACTGCTTTTCGAGTTTGGTGATTGGCTGCTCTACGCGTTTCTCACACCATTCGTGTTCGCGATCTCGCAGCGATGGCCACTCGCGCGCCCTCGTCTCGGACGTCGCATCTTCTTTCATCTATTCATGTCGATCATGTTCTGCGTCGCCTGGGCCACTTGCGGGCAAGTATTACGAATGCTGCTTGTGCGGCTCTTCGCGCCGCAGCTTTATCACGAAGCGATGCAGAATGGAGTCGCGCAGTTCTGGATGCGCATCGGCGTTGAATGGTTGAGTTGGATTTTCATCACGTTGCCGTTCGGTGTCGCAGTTTATCTATGCGTCGTCGGCATCGAGCATGCGACCCGTTACTTCATCGATGCACGCGAGCGCGAAGTCCAAATCGCACGACTCTCAGAACAACTCTCCGGCGCTCGTTTCGCAGCATTGCAGGCGCAGCTGAACCCACACTTTCTTTTCAACACACTCAACACCATTGCCGTGCTCGTTCGCGACAACGATCGCGAGGGCGCGGTGAGTATTGTCGAACATCTGAGTGAGCTGCTGCGGCGCACGCTTTCGCGCCATCAGGCTAACGAAGTCACACTTGGTGAAGAACTGGAGCTCGTCAGGCAATACGTCGCGATCGAGCAGGCGCGTTTCTCAGACCGCTTGCGCCCTGAATTCAGAATTCCCGACGCACTCCTGACCGCGGTGGTTCCGAGTTTCTCTTTGCAACACCTCGTCGAGAATGCGATTCGTCACGGCATCGCCAAAGACTCAGATGCGGGTCTCTTGATCATCACTGCCGCGCGTTCGGGAGACGTGTTGGAGATCACGGTCATAAACGACGGCGTCAGGATCGATCCGGCCGCGCCGATTCCACCAGGTCATGGCATCGACAACACGCGGGAACGCCTGCGCGCGCTTTATGGAGACAGTGCATCACTCGAGATCGTCCCGCGCGTGGAAGGCGGTACAATCGCGACGCTGCGCGCGCCGTATCGTGAGTTGCGTCCGGAGCCAGACGATGAAGCAAGCTAAGTGGAAAGCTTTGATTGCAGACGACGAGCCGGTTGCGCGTCGCGGTGTGCGACAACTGCTCGCAAACTTTCCCGAGTTCACGGTCGCTGGAGAATGTCGTAACGGCGCTGAAGTGCTCGCGGCACTCGATAACCTCGCCGCGGACGTCGTGTTTCTCGACATTCAGATGCCGGGCGTCGATGGCTTCGAAGTCATCAAACAACGAACAGTCGAGCGCATGCCGGCGGTCGTGTTTCTCACGGCATTCGATCAGTTCGCAATCAAGGCTTTCGAAACAGAAGCTCTCGATTATCTCGTAAAGCCCGTCAGCGAAGTGCGTTTCGCGGCGACGATGAAGCGCCTGATGAAGCGTTTGCAATCGGCGAGTGCGCCGCGCAATGAGACGATTCTGGTGACGACACCGCGCGGAGCCACGGTGTTGCACCTCAGCGAGATCGACTGGATCGAAGCAGCGGGAAATTACTCGCAGTTGTGGGTAGGAACGCGGAGTTACTTTCTACGCGAGTCGCTTCAGTTGTTGGAGAAACGTGTATTAAAGAACGGATTCATTCGCGTCCACCGCCGCGCACTCGTGCGACTCGACAAGGTCCGTGAATTAAGCCGCACACGCGCGGGCGCTCCCGTCGCAATCCTCTCGAGCGGCGTCCGCATCCCCGTCTCACGCCGCCGCAGCGCCTCCTTCGCCGCCGCGCTACGACAGCAAACACTTCTTGATTGAGACTTTTTTTAGCAGCATAATGGGCTTAGAGATCAACAATGAAGAGCAAGCATCAAGGTCCACCTCAAACCCCAACTGGGAGAAAACCAGCTAAGAAGCACCTCACAGACGCCGAGTTCCGGCGCCGTTTGAAGAACATCTCAGAATGGAGAAAGAACCGCCTTGCCAAACCTCACACCAAGGATACGGGTTGAAGTTTATATTCCGATACGTCACCAACCCTCATACCACAATTCGTTAAGCTGGGTAATTGAAGAATTCACTCAATTGCGCGGCGGCTGCACGGTTAACGAGAATGTCGGCGGTTACTATCTTTCCCGCGCGAATAAAGTCAATGACGATCGTGTGGACGTGGTTTTCCATTGGATTGGAATAAGCGAGCCGACCGAACAGAGGTACTGACATACTGCGCAACGCTCAAAGAGTTCTTATTACAGGATCTTTGGGAAGAGGAGATCTTGATTTGCGTTTATCCGGTCTCACATATTCGAGAACAGTTTGAACCGCGGATGAACACAAAATACCTCCGCCTAGTTCACAATTCTTAACAAATTTTTACCCGCTCTTAACACACCTCTATTTGACCGCGCTTAGTATTCTGTCGCTGTAATGGCAAAATGGAGGAGCGTTCCCGGCGGGCGGCCGCGCGCAACAAAAATGCGCGTGTTATCGTACCCAATCAAACCCGTAAATTCAGTCGTCTCCCGATGGACGCTGAGCAGCAAGGAATCGACTCTATGAAATGCAAGCAGAGCTTGTCTTATCGTCTGGGAATTCTCCTGGCAATTTGTGGACTCAGCGCCACGCTCCCAGGCTGTGTAAACAAAGCCCAGCAAAACTTCGAACGTCCCCCAGCCCCGGTTGTGGTTAGTACTGCAATTTCGCAAGACGTCAATAACTACATGGACGCGCTCGGCAAGATCGTCGCGCGCGAAACTGTTCAAATTCAGCCCCAGGTTTCCGGACGCATTACTCAGATTCACTTCACTGACGGCGACAATATCAAGAAGGGCCAAATGCTTTTCACGATCGATCCGCGTCCATTCGAAGCGAATCTCAAACAAGCGCAGGCAAACCTCGCCAAAGATCTTGCGGCGAAGAAACAGGCCGAAGCGAATCTCGCGCGCGAGATCGCAAAGGAAAACTGGGGCCGCGCACAGGTCCAGCGATACAGCACACTCGTGGAGCAGGGCGTCGTTGCAAAAGAGCAATACGAACAACTGCGCGCCGACTACGATTCGCTAAAAGCCAACAGCGAAGCCGCCCGCGCCGCGGTGCACAGTGCTGATGAGACAGTCAAAGCAGACAACGCAGCGATTGAGACGGCGAAGGTTCAGCTCAGTTACTGTTTCATCCACTCGCCTATCGATGGACGTGCCGGACAACGACTCGTCGACATCGGAAACGTCGTCAATCCCGGTGGTCCAGGCAACTCGGAATCAAACGCAGTTTCGAACAACGCGCTCCTCGTGATCGAACGTATCAATCCGATCTACGCTGACTTCACGATCTCGCAAAACAATCTGAGCGTGGTCCAGGAACAGATGCGCGCTGGAACGCTCAGCGCCGAAGTGCGACTGCCGGACGCTCCCGGTGACGCAGTCTCGGGAAGACTCACATTCATCGACAACTCAGTGCAGATCGAAACCGGACAAGTAACCCTGCGCGCTACGCTCCCGAATCCCGATCATCGCTTCTGGCCCGGTCGCTTCGTGAATATTCGCCTGTTGTTGGGAACAATTCAGGGCGCCGTACTCGTCCCCGCATCTGCGCCGCAGATGTCGGCGGCTGGTTCATATGTTTACGTTATCAAGCCTGACTCCACTGCCGAGCAGCGCACTGTTTCGTTGGGCCAACGACAAGGCGACTTGATCGTCGTTGAGAAAGGTGTCGCGGCCGGCGAAAAAGTCGTGATCAATGGCCAGCTCGGTGTTACACCGAATGGCAAAGTCGTCGTCGAGCAACCGCGCAACGGAAATAATCCTGCCACAGGAACTACAGGCGGGGCGAAGTCATGAATCTCTCTGAACCATTCATCCGGCGGCCAGTGATGACCGCGGTGCTGACGCTGTCAGTAATCCTTTTCGGAGTGCTGGCTTACTTCCAGCTTCCCGTAAACGATCTGCCCGCGGTCGACTATCCCGTGATCCAGGTGACCGTGGGTTATCCGGGCGCGAGTCCGGACACGATTGCCAACAACATCGCCACGCCGCTCGAGCGCCAGTTCATGCAGATCAACGGACTGGAAGTCGTGACCTCGTCAAGCAAACAGGGTGTGGCCACTTTCACACTCCAGTTCAATCTCGACAAGAACATTGATGCTGCTGCAACCGACGTCCAGACCGCCATCTCGCAGGCCACCGGCACGCTGCCCTCAGACCTGCCGTCACCGCCGACTTATTCGAAGTCGAATCCAAACGATCAGCCGATCATGTACATCGCGATGGTCAGCGATTCGGTGACGCCGGGACAACTCTACGACTACGCGAGTACACAGGTGGGCCAGCGACTCAGCATCCTGCCGGGCGTCTCGCAGGTCAATGTTTACGGCACGAAATCAGCGATTCGTATCAAAGCTCATCCGTCGGCACTCTGGGCGCGCGGCATTTCGATCGACGACCTCAACAACGCGATCAAAAACGGGACGAGTTATACGGGCGCGGGTCAGCTGGATAGTTCGACACGCACCGCGATCCTGCGCCCGCAAGGTCAGCTCGAAAGCGCTGAACAGTATGGCAACCTGATTATCGGCGGGACCAACAACGCGCCGATATATCTGCGCGATGTCGCTACAGTTAAAGAGTCGGTCCAGGATGAACGCGTCAACATGCGTTTCTGGGTGCGCGGTTTTTCTGTGCCTTCGGCTACTGTGATCGTAGCCGTTAACCGTCGCGCCGGCGCCAATGCTGTCGAAGTCTCGAAGTCGATCCATGAGATCATGCCGCAGATTTCGTCGGAGCTGCCCGGTTCGATTCGTATCCAGCCGATCTACGATCGCTCGGCCAGTATCGTGCACTCAGTTGCAGATGTGCAGGCGACACTGATCATCGCGTTCGTTCTCGTTGTGATCGTGATCTTTGCTTTTCTGGGTCGAGTTACCGACACGCTTATTCCGGTCGTCGCGCTGCCGTTGTCGTTGCTGATTACGTTCATTGCGATGCGTGGACTTGGCTACAGCCTCGACAATCTTTCGCTCATGGCGTTGACGCTTGCGATCGGATTTCTGGTTGACGACGCGATCGTCTTTCTTGAAAACACTGTCAGACGAATCGAACGTGGCGAACCGCCATTCGAAGCAGCTATCGCTAGCGCGAAGGAGATCAGCTTCACGATTTTGTCGATGACCATCTCGCTGGCAGCCGTGTTCATCCCGCTGGTGTTTATGACGGGACTCGTCGGCCGCATCTTTCGTGAATTTGCAATCACGATTGTGATTGCGATCTTTGCTTCCGGTTTGGTTTCACTGACGCTCACGCCGTTGATGTGCGCGCGCCTCTTGAAAGAGCGTGGGCACGGGATCCGCAAGACGTGGGTGGAACGCGTTATCGGTAGCATCGAACAGCGCATACTTTACTTCTATGGCGGATCGCTGTGGTGGTTCCTGCGTCATCGCTGGATCTCGCCTGTGATCTGGGTGATCTGCCTGGCAGGCACGATCTTTCTGTTCATGCGCGTGCCGAAAACATTCTTACCGCCGGGCGACAGCAGTGTGATCTTCGGGGCCTTCATTGCCGCGGAAGGATCGTCGCCGCAGCAGATGCGCGAATATCAGAATCGCGTCGATCAGATGTTGCACGAGGATCCAAACGTCATCACTGATTTTACGATGACGGGCGCCACTGGTTTTCTCGCGTCGAACCAGGGCATCACGTTCACGTTTATCAGGCCGGCGGAAGAACGAAAGCCGATCGCGCAGGTCACTGCGGAGATGATGGGCAAACTGAACACGATTCCCGGTGTGATGACGTTTCTGCGTCCGTTTCCCGTGCTCGAGATCAGCACCGGCGTCACGAGCCAGCAACAGGGTCAATACGCGTTTACTGTTTCCGGGGCAGATCCGAAGCAGGTTTATCAAACGGGCCAGGCGTTGATGGGGAAGATGATGACGTACCCGGGATTTCTGAGTGTCTCGTCAGACTTCTTCAACAACACGCCCAATCTGAATATCGATATTCGTCGCGATCAGGCGAAGACCTACGGTGTGTCAGAAGCCCACATCCTCACGTTGTTGCGGAATGCTTATTCGCAAAACTATCTGTACCTGATCAAGAAACCTGAGGATCAATACCAGGTGATTCTTGAGATGGACGACTCGGTGCGCCAGAAACCTGAAGACCTGTCGTTGCTCTACATCAAGTCAGACGATGGGCAACGACTCGTACCGCTCAGTGAACTTGTCACCTGGAAGTCCACACTTGGACCACAAACGGTGAACCACTTGAACCAGTTCACCAGCATGACGCTCTTCTTCAACCTCAAACCGGGCGTGGCGCTTGGTGATGCGACGAACTTCATCACCGCACAGGCAGCGCAGGTTGTGCCGCCGGGTGTGCGCGCGGAGTTGCAGGGTGAGGCGTTGACGTTTAGTCGCACCGTAACCAGTTTGACGATCCTCATGGGACTCGCTGTGTTCGTGATGTACGTGATCCTCGCGATACTTTACGAGAGTTACGTGCATCCGTTGACGGTGCTATCGACATTGCCGACCGCGCTCGTCGGCGGTCTAATAACGCTGATCGTGTTTGGAGAAGTAGCGTCACTGTATGCGTTCGTCGGCATGTTTATGTTGATGGGTATCGTGAAGAAGAACGGCATCATGATCGTCGACTTCGCGCGCCATCGTGTCGAAGCGGGTGAAGCCGCGGATAAGGCGATTCACGATGCGAGTATGGATCGTTTCCGTCCGATTCTGATGACGACGCTCGCGGCCGTGTTTGGCGCCGTACCGATTGCGCTTGGTTATGGCGCTGATGGATCTTCGCGACGGCCGCTCGGCCTGGTCGTTGTTGGTGGATTGGTGGTTTCGCAGTTCATCACGCTCTACATCACTCCGGTGATCTATCTTTATCTCGAGGAGTTTCAGGAAAAAGTTCTGGACCGCACATCATTCTTCCGCTCACGCCGCTCGCAGAAGGGTGTGGTTACCGATGCTCCTGCCCCTTCGGAGTCGTAGTGATCGGTCAGCTCGGCACCTTCGACGTGGAGAACTATGGAGATCTGCTTTATCCGATTGTCTTCCGGCATCTGCTTAAAACGAAAGATCCCAACCTTCAGGTCAAACAGTACTCGCCGCTCCCGGGTGTGGAAACCGAGCCAATTCGAAGTCTGTTTCAGGATGGACGTGCGGCTCCTCGCACGCTTGTAATTGGTGGCGGCGATATCCTGCGAACTGATTGGGATTTAGTCGCGCAACACTACGGCAGGAGTTCGCGACTTACTCAAAAACGCCTGCGTCATGCAATCGGAAGCGGCGCTGCTTTAGGCTATACACTTTCAAAGAGCACTAACTTTTTTGCAAAGCGGTTTCGCAAACGCTGGCTGGATTACCCGGCGGCCGGTCCTTTTCTGATTCACCCGGACGCGTTACCGAAGCAAACTACTGTTGCTTACGTTTCCTGTGGTGTGCCGCACGAGTTTCCTTCCGACCAGGTGCACGAGGTGAGGGAAACGCTGGAGCACGCGAGTTTCATCGCTCTCCGCGATGAGCAATCGGCTGAGAAACTCGTAGCTGCCGGTGTCAATTGTGAATTGCGAGTAGCGCCGGATCTCATAGTGACGTTGAGCGATCAATTCGATCGCAGCGAATTGTCGATTCATGCGCGAAAGACTCTTTCACGGTTCGGCGTGCGTGAAGATCTTCCGATCCTGTGTTTTCAGTCTCAACCTTACCCTGGTTTTCTCGAGGACGACATACTGCGCGAGTTGAGACGCTATAAGCAGCGACGGAACGTTGAGGTCGTGGCATTACCGCTGGGTTACTGTCACGGCGATCACGAGTTTCTACAGAGTCTGGCAAAACAATCAAACGGAATGGTTAAGTACGCCGATGTCAATTCCATCTTTGATATGCTGGCAATAATTGCGGCGAGTGACGTGTTTGTGGGTACCAGTCTCCATGGCAATATCACTGCGTTCTCGTTTGGTATTCCACACGTATTTGGACCACTGCCCGTCGCCAAAGCAGAGGGGTTTTTGAAGGTTACGAATTTGCCCGCTGAGCTTAAAATGCGTTCGTGGAAAGAGCTGAACGTAAAAATCGATTGCGCTGTGATGCTGGGCCGTGATTTCTTTTTGACTAAAGCGAGCGAGGCAAAGGCACGGGTCTACGAACTGATTAGTGAGCTGATTTGCGGGCTTCAGCCAGATTAATGGATTTAGAAACCCAAAATAGAACTTGTTCTATTCTAAGTATCAATGATCGATCTAACACAATTCAAACACCAGAGGTTGTCAGCGGAGCCTTATCGTTGGGCTCTGGTCGATCAGCTATTCTCGCCGGCTGACGCCAGGGCGCTGGTCGAAACTTTTCCCCGCGATCACTTCAAGACCGTGAAGGGTTACGACGGCGAAAAAGGCTATGAGTATGAGGCGAGATCTCTCGTACACATGGGCGCGGACGAGCCCACCCAATCGAACGCACTAAGCAATGCGTGGCAACGCCTGGCGGAAGATTTGTTATCGCCCGCTTACCGCGATGCTCTATCTCAATTCACCGGAGTGGATCTTTCGAATTTACCTCTCGAGGCCAATGCATTTCACTACGGTCGTAGCGCGTGGCTTGGACCACACGTCGATCTCGAAGACAAGATCGTCACACACGTTTTGTACTTCAACGAATCGTGGAACGAATCCGACGGCGGCTGTTTGACGATTCTCGGTTCAGGCGACATGGCCCACGTTGTAAAAACAATTCCACCAGTGATCGGCAACTCCTCTGTCCTCGTGCGCTCCACGAATTCATGGCACGCAGTCACACGCGTCGTCGACACATGCCGCATTTCGCGGCGCTCGGTCGCGATCACTTTTTACCGGCCCGGGTCACCAAGCACGATGTGGCCCGCAGGTGACACCACACCTCTCCACAACTACACCGATTCCGCTTTGGCAAAACAAATGCGCGACTTGTGGCAGCGTGTCAGGCGTTGAAAGACGCCCATGGGTGATGGCCATTTGCACGGCCTGGTCCCGCCTGGTCCAGTTTGGTGAGACGTTCGTAAAAGTCAGTCAGCAGAGGTAAAACGGCGTGCGACGTGAAGTGCTTCTCGTAGCTGAGTCGCGCGGCTATTCCCATCTTCCGGCGCAGTTCGGCATCGCCTGCGAGTTTAGTCATCGCTTGTCCCAAAGCTTTTCCGTCGCCGGGCGGCACCAGAATGCCCACGCTTTCATCGACCAGATCCGGAATGCCTCCGACGTCCGTGGCAATGATCGGTTTTTCATGGGCCATTGCCTCGATGATCGCGTTTGGCGTTCCTTCAGTGAGCGACGGTAAAACAAAGACGTCAATCTCGCTCATAAATCGCTCACGCCCTGGTACCGTGTTGTAGACCCCGGCAAATTCACACTTTCGTTCCAGCCGCTCTTTGCGAAGCGCGCCGAGCATCGGTTCGCGTTGTGATCCTTCGCCCGCAATCTTCAACTCGACATTCGCGTGTGCCTGATGCGCCCTACGGAAACCGTCGATCAGTTGCATCGCACCTTTCAGATACTCGAGGCGCGCCGCGAAGCCAAACCGAACAACTGACGACGTTCGCGCAGAATGGTTGGCGCCGTTGCTCGCATGAGAGATCAGTGGCAGCACACTCAGTGAAGGGATCTGCGGCAACGCACGACTGGTATGTTGCATGAGGCCGGGTGAGAGAACTGCCACGCGCGAGCAGAGCGGCAACACCGTGACAAAACGTTCATAAACTTCCTCAAAGCCCGGAGGATGGAATGGCAGTCCAACCTCCTGGTAAACGACCGGCACTCCACACGCATGCGCCGCACGAATGAGCATCATCGCACCCGGATCCGGAGTCAAAACATGGACCACGTCAGGCTTTTCACGTTTCAGATACTCGCAACAACGCTCGTGGTAACGTTGCATCAGATCGAAAACCACGCGGCGCGACTTTGAACGGATAAGCCCGCTGGCCGGTGAGAATGTTCGCATCGCGCGTAAAGCGAGTTTGCGAGCGGCCGCGAGTGAAGCCGTGAAGGCCGGCGAAGCGAGTGTGGTCAACGGCACATTAGCATCGCGAAGCCTCGCAGCCAGTGAATCGTTTGCAGCAGGCGGATGGACCAGCAACACTGAAGTTGAATGACCAGCCTTCTTCAGTTCAACTGCATACATAACGGCAATTTCGTCGGCGCCGCTGATTGGTCCGGCAAAAGCAGTTTTACAGTAGACGATTTTCATTGAAAGTTTATTGCGATCATTGTTGGATACAGTCATTACCGTACCGCGGTAGCGTCGGGTGGCTTCTGGAGCTGACCCGACGCGACCGCGTTACGGTAATGACCCTTTCCAAGTCAGTAGCGCTCTCACCGTCTTCGTGTTCAGGATCTTTCTACTAACGCCAACCGGATACATGAGTGCTCCGGCAAATGCCACGCGTGCGAAGCCGGCCACGCGCCTGGCTTTCAGATTCGACGCTGCTTCCCAAACTAGTTGCTGCGCTGCCGTTGATGCAAACTCATGCTTTGCTTTGCGACGCTGGTGGTGACTCGCCGCTAACGCGCGCGGCAGTTGCATCCATTTGTCTTTATGAAGAGCCCGCGCCCGTTGGTGCAACTCCTCGCCTCGCGACGTGAACTGATCGGAAGATGGATTGGACCGTCGCCAAACGGCGACTGGTTCTGCTGTTGAGATTACGGGATACAATTCAGCAATACGTATCCACAGATCCCAATCCTCGATGCCGGGAATATCGTCATCCAGAAGTCCGATGCGCGTCAGACAGGCGCGTCTAAGAACTACAGTCGGACAAGGTATGAAATTCCAGCGCATCAGTTCCCAGAAGAGATCACCTTCCGGACAGTGCTCCGGATACGAATCGTGTGTCGCCTCGCCGTTTTCGTCGCCATAAAATGCTTTTCCATAGATCATTCCCGCCTCGGGCTCTGAGTCCAACCTGGCCAGTTGTTTGTCCAGGGAGCCCGGCAGTCGAACGTCGTCGTCATCGAGAAAACTAATGTATGGTGCTGTACAAGAAAGTAAGCCGGCGTTTCTTGCGGGTGCAGGTGCAAGTCGCCGCGAGATGCGCACGTAATGAATAAGACCACGACTGGCCAGAGCCGCGCAAACGCTTGCGGTCTCATCTTCCGAAGCTACGTCGACGACGACGATCTCAACGTCAGTGCCGGCGAGCTGGGCACTCGCGATTGCGCGACTCAATAAACGACAGCGGTTTCTTGTTGGAATAATAACGCTGACCTTTGGCATCACCTGTTGAGCCCGTTGCCCTTTTTTAAGCTGCGCCAGAATACTCGTAAGTGCGTCGGGCGCATGGCCCATGCGGGACTAATACATAGCGCTGTCAAAACGTTTTCCGCCGCGAAACCAAACGCGCCATCAGGCAGCTCTTCAGCAGCGCGCCAACTCAGCGTGTCAGCAATGCGGCGTTTCGTGGTTTTGCGCACCCGCCGGCGTTGCGATGCAGGCGCCGTCCGCGCGCGCGGGAGTGCAAAAAGTCGCTGCTGATGATTGCAAGCGCGTCGCATGTGTTTCGCGAGCGAGGAAGATCCCTGCCCGGACGCGTGCGTTGCTTGACGATAAATACACACCGGAGCCGGATCGATCAAAACAGGATGTTGCTCCGCGATGCGCACCCACATGTCCCAATCGTCGATACCAGCGAGACGGCGGTTGAATAAGCCGACTTCCTGAAAGCATGACTTACGCACCACTACTGAGCTCGGGATCAGGTGCACATTCAACTGAAGGATCTTCCAGAACAGATCGCCGCGCTCAGCACGTACGAGAGCCGTTTTCCCGGTCGGCACGCATTCCTGATCGCCAAGCAACACTCCGCCTGCCACGAATCCGGCTTCAGGCAAACTCTCAAACAGAGAGAGTTGATGATCCAGTGAGCCCGGCAAACGAAGATCATCGTCATCGAGGAACGCAATGAAATCGGCAGTGCTCTCGAGTAATCCGATATTTCTGGCGCCGGCGACGCCCTGGTTACGATCAAGACGGATGTACGTTATGCCCTGGAGTTTTGCGCACACGCTCGCCGTTGAATCCGTTGATGCATCGTCCACGAGGATCACTTCCACGTCCGTCCCCGCCTGCCGCGCACTCTCAACGGCTCGCGGAATCAAATGGGGACGATCG
>DATEWS010000872.1:0-3269 GCA_035257785.1 Pyrinomonadaceae bacterium | reverse complement strand
CGTTATGTCCTATTGCGCACATACATTGACATCATGAAACTAACACCTGCCCGCCGGATCAGCGGGCGCCTACAATTACCGGGCGACAAATCGATATCCCATCGCGCCGCGCTCATAGCAGCCCTCGCGTCAGGCAGTTCTGAGATTTCAAACTTCTCGACCGCACGCGATTGCGCGTCAACTGTCGAGTGTTTACGGGCACTTGGCGTTTCAATCGAGCAAACCAACCAAAAACTAATTGTTGCCGGATCGCGGAAACTGGTTGCTCCTGATCGTCCTCTTGATTGTGCTAACAGTGGTTCAACGTTGCGAATACTGACCGGAGTTTTGGCCGGGCACGATCTCACTGCCGAACTGATCGGCGACGAATCGCTGAGCTCGCGACCGATGCGACGAATCATCGAGCCACTCGAGTTGATGGGCGCAAGAATCGAAAGCACCGACGGCAACGCGCCGTTGAAGGTTCACGGCTCAGCGAACCTCAATCCCATCACTTACAAACTTCCGGTCGCGAGTGCGCAGGTGAAGTCGGCAATCTTGTTTGCGGGACTGAACGCAACCGGCCGCACGACAGTGATCGAAACTTCGCCTTCACGAGATCACACCGAACGACTCTTCAACGGTTTCGGGGTTCCTGTAAACACAGATCAGCATCTCTCGGTATCGATCGAAGGTCCCGCGCGTTTGACTGGCGGCGCGATTACGATTCCGGGTGACGTTTCATCAGCAGCTTACTTCGTCGCCGCCGCCATGCTTTTACCTGGTTCTGAAATAACTATCGAGCGTGTGGGTTTGAACCCGACACGTGCGGCGTTCCTCGACGTGCTGAGTTCTTGGGGTGCTGAAATCTCGGTCACCGATGTGCAAAGCGATCGTAACGAACCATTCGGAACTATTCACGTGCGCGGCGGCGTCAATCGCAACGCCGGCGAACGTGAACGCACGCTGAGCGGGTCGATGATCCCGGCGTTGATTGATGAACTACCTTTACTCGCCGTCGTTGGTTCGCAGATCGACGGCGGAATACAAATTCGAGATGCGCGTGAGTTGAGACTGAAAGAAAGCGACCGCCTTGCCACGACCGCGAAGAACCTGCGCGCGATGGGCGCGGAAGTCGAAGAGTTTGAAGACGGACTGGCCGTCGCCGGACCAACAAAACTGCGCGGCGCGTTTGTCGACTCACACTTGGACCATCGCATCGCGATGGCGTTCTCAGTCGCCGCTTTGATCGCCGCAGGCGAAACTCAGATCGCCGGCTCAGAATGCGTCGCGATCTCGTTTCCCGAATTCTTTTCTTTACTCGATTCACTCACGGTGAGATGAAATGGCGCCACCAATCGTGATCACCGGCTTCATGGGTTGCGGCAAGAGCCGGATCGCTCGCGCGCTCGCGCAAAACCTTAACGTCCGTTTCGTAGACCTTGACGAACGCATTACGGCAGGCACCGGCCGCACCCCCGCGCAATTGATTGATCAAGACGGTGAGCCCGCCTTCCGTAATATCGAGACGGACTCGTTGCGCGAGATACTAAAAGCCGGCGACGCAGGTGTGCTCGCACTCGGCGGTGGCGCCTGGATTGAAGCCGCGAATCGCGAACTTATTAACGAGTACGGATGTGCAAGTGTTTGGCTGGACGTTCCGTTTGAAGTCTGTTGGGCGAGAATCGAAACCGGCGCTGAGGATCGCCCGCTCGGTCGAACCAAAGATCAGGCGGCGGCGCTCTACGAACGCCGCCGGCCCGTCTATCAATTGGCAAATCTTCACATCCCGGTGCTCGGCCACGAAGATTTGGATGAGCTTATTTCACGGATTAAGCCGCGGCTAGAACTTGTACTTCAACGCAAACTGCATCTGCCGGGACGATCCTGAATCGCCCGTGGCAAATCGCGTATTCGTAATCTGCCCGAAATTCGTACTGCCCACCACACGACCCGGTTGACCAAAGTTCGCATGATTGAACACGTCGAACACTTCCCAGCGAAACTCAATCAACTGCGTTTCAGTCAACTTCGTTCGCTTAATAACCGAGAAGTCGGTGTTGTTGAACCCTGGTCCAATCACGACGTTGCGACCGAGACTGCCGAAGTGGCCCGCGGGTACGATGAACGGGTTGATATCAAACCAGCGATTCGGCGTCCCAAGAATGTCGATTGGACCAGTCACGTCAGGTCGCAAAGTATTGTTGGTACCCGTGAACGTCGTGTTATTGACGACGATGTTCACCGGGTTGCCAGTTTGCGACTGCACGATCGCACCCAGTTGCCAGCCCTCTTTTAGTTGATTGCCATGGAACGGCACCTCGTAGATTCCACTGAACACGAACCGATGACGCGCGTCGAAATCTGAAAGCCCACGACTGTTCTGCAGATTGTAACTATCCTGCACGATCACGCCCTGGCTGTTCAGCGAGTTGTAATCGATCGACTTCGAGAACGTGTACGAAGTGTTGAACTGGAACCCACGCGACAGGCGTTTGGTCGCGGTCAACCAAAGCGCGTTGTAGCTCGAGTTTCCCGTCCCTTCGATCTGCACGACGTTGTTCAGTGTCGCGTTCGGCCTGAACGGATCGGAAGACGAAAGGCTCGGGAAAGGTCGAGCGCCGCCATTGATTGGCTGGTTGATGTTTCGCGAGATTCTGAGGTGAGTTCCCTTCGTGCCAAAGTAACCGATGGTCACCCCGAGATCCTTCCCAACCTCGCGTTGAATATTGAGGTTCCACGACTGCACATAAGCATTGTCGAAATCCGGGTCGACACTATTCGGAGCCAAAGCTGCGGCGCCGCCACCCCCCGGATTTATCAGCGAGACCAGGCCGTTAACGATGCGCGGATCTGCTAACGGAGGATTTGACGTTAGCGGCGTCACGACGTTGGTGACCGGCTGGTCTGCGAGGACCGCGTACGCAGCACGCACCGAAGTCTTCCCATCCTTGAATGGATCCCAGGCGATGCCGACGCGTGGCTGGAAGTTTTTATTATTTTCCCCGTAGACCTTGTCGATGCCGGAACCAACACGTACGAGCGTTCGCGTGGCTGGGTCGAAGACGACGAATCGGTCGTAGCGTTCGGTCGGCGTCATGTTCCAGTCGTAACGCAATCCGAGTTCGAGCGTCAGATTCGAGCGCGCCTTATAGTTGTCCTGCACGTAGAACCCGAGCGCGTTTTGAATAATGGCGCTCGAGCGATCACCTTTGGTAATGGTGAACTGGTTACCCGTGCCGGCAATGAAGGCGTTGACGCTAGGAACCGTGAACGCGCCCGTATCAAGG
>DATEWS010000871.1:0-13945 GCA_035257785.1 Pyrinomonadaceae bacterium | reverse complement strand
TTTTGGGCGCTTCTTCCTGTTTCTGGCAAAAATCTGAAACACGCGACAGCACCGTGCGCAGTTCTTCGGTGCTAATCGGAATGCGCAGAAACTCGCGCGCACCCGCACGTAAGCTCTTCAGAATCAGATCAGGTGAAGCGTCCTGGGCGGCTGAAATGAGGGCGGTTCCCGGACATTCGGCATTTAACTTTTCAATAAATCTGACAGCCGTATCTGCGTTTGGACCAAGTGCGATGATCGCGACGTTGGGTTTTAAACGAACGATCTCTTCATAGAGCTGATCAGTGTCGTTACCACCGGCGAGCAGCTTCACGCGTTCTTCGGCAGTGATGGCGCGACGAATGTCTTTGAAGTTTTCGAGTCCGGTACTTAGAACGACACAAGTGATTGGTTCAGTCATAGTTTTTGGACCAGCCCTCTCCGGGCTTAGATGGGGCACAGTGTTTAGGGAAGTATGCCGGCTGATTCCCCTGTTAGTGTGGTTGAATACTCCGGCATCTTGATCGAGTTCGGCAGAAACGGAAGTACAAACTGAAACTGATAACCCGTAATCTTCACAGTTGCGGTACCGGAGTTAACTGAAAAATCGCCGCTGCGACTGATCTGGACCATAGCGGTGGTGAGTCCAGGAACAATGGGCTTCGTACCGCCTGCGGTATTGCCGTAGACGACGAGGTTCTTAATGTTCGTATCTTCGGTTCCACCCGGCGTATGCAGCGCGGCATACCGCGCCCCCTGCCGAGCCGCGTCGCTCAATGCGTTGTGAGCCCAAAGCACACGGCCAAACTCCAGCACTGCAAACACCGCCATGAGGAACACGGATGCGCCAATGGCGTACTCAACCAGAGTTGACCCCTTCTCGTCATGTTTGAAGTTCCTGATGCGGAGCATGATTTGGCCTCCCCCTTAAACTTGTTAGATCGAATTCGCGTTAAGCAGATAAAGCATCGTGATCTTCGGCTTAATATCCACATTCAGCGACAAGTTTTTGACCTTGGTAAGCTTCCCGAGATCGAATAACGATTTATGCTTGTAGTTATTGAAGCTGATCGTAACGGTCGTCGGTACACCATTGCCGTTCTTGTAAGTGCCCCCTGCAAAGGTCACATCGACGTTGTTCATTGTCAGACCGGGCAACACTGGCGTTCCCGAGCCGGTGGTATTTCCGTAAACCACCAGGCTCTTGGTTTTTGCGACCCAATCGAACTGGGTACTATCGATGCTTTTGGTGCACATGTATCTCGCCCCGACGCGCGCCGCCTTGGCGAGGGTCGTGTATTCGTAGAAGTAGCGGCCAAACTCACCCACTGCCGCAAACAACATCAACAGAATCGGAACGACAATCGCGACCTCGACGAGTTGCACGCCCTGCTCTTCACGACGAAAGCGATGCAACCAATTGAATCGTCGCCAACGACGCTCATTTCGAATTTTGCGTACTCGATGGTGCATTTTCTTTTCCTCCTATTTGTATAAAACAGGAGTGGTCACGAGTGGGCTGGTTCCACCACCCGGGCTGTATGTCCCAATGCCCACTGTGATGTCGTCAATGTATTCGGCTACCAGGTCTCCATTGCCACTGCCGCCGATTTTGGTCTGCAGGAAGAACTGACCGATGCGATCGAACTTCACGGTGTTCTTACCCTGGTCGTACTCTGAAGCCTTTACGATCGGGATATAGACCACGCGGCGATTGCGGAAACCTGTATGTGATGGTGGTTTGGTGGAAGTGCCCGCTTTGTACGTATCGTAATTGATGTTCTCCTGGATGTTCTGATCCGGAGGCATGTCAATGGGATTGACGTTGTTTGAAAGATATTCGTCGAACCGAGTGTTGATACCTTGTCTGACAGCACCCGCTGTCACACCGGTCTTTGTATCGACGGAATAAACTGCCCCCGGTCCTGCGCACGCGTCAACACCGGCCCCAAGACCAACGCGAGCGTCATTTCCACCAGCACCCGCCAAAGCGAGAATCTGATAATTGCCCGGCGAGATCATGTTGCCGGACGACGCGCGGAAGGTGTATGTGAATCCCGGTGCGATCGGAGTGCCGTAATCAATTACCGTTACCGGCAAAAAATCGCAGATGTTGCTCAGAGGAACCGAGTAGCCCGCGGTCGCTGTTGCTTTCACATTCTTGCTCTTACCAAGCACGATCGCCGCGAACGAAACTGCCACTGGAGTTGGCTCGGTTGTGACGCGCACAAAACGGATGGTCGCGGCGGTGCCCGGGCCTCGAGCTCCCGACGCCGGCATGTAACCGTTGTCTAAAGTCGCCGAGAACTCGACGTTCGTGATCTTCAATCCCGTCTTGCTGAAGTTGTAGGTGTTTGCTGCTTTGTCTATGGCAGCTAACGCATCGTCGATGCCCTTTGGTGCGCCATTAAGAGCTGATACAGCAGCGATCGCTGCTGCATCAGCTCCGTTTTGAAGCTCCGTCTTAACGAGGTACAACCTGCTGATATCTACTCCCAATCCGACCGCTAACAGAATCGCTAACATCCCGATTGCTGACGTCGCCAGGATTGAGCCTCGTTCGTTTCTTCTCGATCCCGCTTGTTCTACTGTTCTGTGCTTCATGTTCTCCCCCTCTTTTTACGAATGGTTCGGCTCGAGAAAGAAGAGGTTGATTACCAGGGCCTGACAGTTTCGGGATTAAGGTCCATCTTCACTGCTTTGGCGACTGGCAGGGCAGGATTACTGTTGCGCACGCTGCCGACAGTGCCGGTCGTGCTGGATTGAGTAGTAGCGTCGGTCGACTTGGCTTTCGGCTCTTCAGCTTTCGCCGGAGCCGCAGCCGGTGCCGGCGCCGCTACTGGAGTTTGTTCGTTCTGTCCGGAAACCTTGTAACCGGTCTGGCCCTGAACGCCTTCACCCTTTGGCTCAACACCCAAAGGTGAACTGCCCTTCAGACCATCTATGCCACGCATGTTCGGAAGATCGTCGCCGTTGACTGGCTTCACCATGTGGGCAGTCACAAAGAACATCAGCTCGGTCTCTTTCTTCTCGAATGACTTCGACTTGAAGAGCGCGCCGATTACGGGAATGTCACTGATGATCGGAATTCTCGACAGCGTCTTGGTTTCGTTGTTGTCGAGCAAACCTGCGAGCGCGAATGCCTGACCGTCACGCAGCTCAACGCCGGTCTTGGCGCGACGAGTGCGGAGTGCTGGAACGACGAAACCGTTGAAGCGGACGCCGTTACTGAAGTCGATCGTGGAAACTTCCGGCTCGAGTTCGAGACGAATGTGATCTTCGTCGACGATGGTTGGTTTGAAGTTCAGGCGAACGCCATATTCTTTCCAAACGATCGTGATGCCCATGCCGCCACCGCTGCTCGCGTTCTGAAGTACCGGTACCGGAAACTCACCACCGGCGAGGAAGCTCGCCTGCTGGCCGTTCATCGCAATCAGGTTCGGTTCAGCCAACTCGCGATATGCACCTTCAGTACGCAGGAGTTTGAGCATGGCCGCGGTGTTGAGTGAACGGTTGAAGAGCAGCACGTTCAGAGCCGGGTTCATGATCGCACTGGCGGCGCCGATGACGGAGTCGCCGATGCTGCTTGGTCCACCACCGCTGTTCGCGTAGCCACCAGTAGATCCATTGGTCAGAAACGAGGTGCCGTAGTCACGCAGACGGTTGCGATTAACTTCCGCAACGCGAACCTCAAGTTGCACCTGCGTCGCATTCGTGACTGGCGACGTCAGCATATTCACGACCTTGAAGTTCGCAGCTTCGATAACGCTCTGCACCTGCGCTGAGGTCGTCGCGTTTGCAACACTGCCGGAGATCACGACTGATCCATTGGCCTGGCTCAAACGAATATCGTCTTTCGGAAACAGTGCGCGGATTTGCGAATCGATCAGTGAAAGATTGGCGCGCACGTAAACGTCAAACATCAGAAACTGACCGCCGGTCTGTTCCCAGGCGATGAAGTTGACCTGACCAAAAGCTTTACCATTGACGAGCACCTGGTCGGGCGTGACGAGCACGGCTTCGGCGATGTCCGGATTGGACACCGAGAAGCGTCCAACCGGGCGATCGAAATTGATCACGCGCGACTGTCCCACCAGAACGTTGACGGCGATCGCCTCTTTGTTCTGGCTAAAGGACGCCTTGTAGGAGTTTTCCTGCGCGTGCGCGATGGAGGTAGCAAAAAGTGTAATCAGGGACGCCAGTAATAAACTCACTCGGCGTGAAATTTGGGAACGGCTCTGCATGATCTTATGCTCCTTTGTGTCTAGCGATCGTCAATGCGATCAACTTCAATAGTTAGTTAAGTGTTGAGTGATCTATGGAAACTCGACGCTGCGCTTCTTGGCGCCCTCGATCATTTCCACTGACGCACGCGGTGTGGGTTGAGGAGCTGGGGCTGCTGCCGCTGGTTTCGCCGCCGGCGCTGAACGACGCGCTGGTCTGGATTCCTGTTTCGGTTGTTCACTCTTTAATGCACCAGGCTCTGGAATCGGCTGAGCGGCTTCGCCACCTAACAGGTTGCGTTTGTTGACGCCCTGAGTCTGTTCGTCACCCTGGTCCACCTGGTTGCGCATCACGAGTTGCAACTTGCCTTCGGTCGAGGCGAGCGCGAGTTTCTCTGCTTGTTCCGGCGTGACCTGAAGCGTGACGGCCTTGACGCTGTTGGCTTCGCGCTCGTTTTCAGGCTTGTCGATGTTTTGACCGTTGGCCAGCACCTTGATGTTCTGGAGCACGATCTTGGAAACCGGATCCTGATGGCTCATGCCTTGTGGGTCGATGGTTACAACTACGTCAACCAAAGAACCCGGCATGATGAAGCCAGAGATGCCGGCAGCGTCGTCAACCTTGACGGTCATCGCGCGATAACCTTCCGGTATCACGGCCGACAGTCCCGCTGCGGTTCCTTCCGGCGCGAGTCTCGCTTCAGTGATTGGCTCGCGCGCAGCGATGTTCACCACTGCCACGCGTCCGGCCAGCTTTTCAGGCGATTCGAATGCTCCGTCGGGAGTTGATTCCTTAGGAAACTGGACCACCATGATTTGCTCGGGAATGATCTTGCTGCCGACGGCAATCGGTACCTTCGCCACCGCTACCTTGTTCAGGTTCTTGCTGAAGGCCTGGGCACTCGATAAGTATTTGCTGACTGAGACGGCAGCGAGCACTCCGAAAATCAGCGCCCCTACCAGAACTACAAAGAAACGTTTGTTTCGCATGGGAATCAACTCTCCGTTTTCGACAGGCCGTGGCCTGGTCAATAGCCGCTAACTAGCCGCTGTTAAGGGTGAAAAATCGCGGTTGCGATAATGGCGCCGATAGTGATAGCCGCGCCGTATGGAATGGTGAGCCGACGATCAGCGGGGACACTGAATCTGGGCATTTGCCAGCCTGGTAACAAGCCAACCAGAATCTGTAGCACGCGATGTAACGTGGTGCTGACAGCTCCTGATCGCAGCATGACCACCACAGCAAGCAAACCGCCGGTTAAAACGACCACCACAAAAGTTGGAAATACAAGCTGAGCGCCGAGTACTGAGCCGATGGCAGCGAACAGTTTGACGTCGCCTGCACCCATTGCTCCGAACACGTGCAACATGAACATCAAAATAAAAGCTAGTGCGCACCCACCTAAGCTGCTCAAACCACCTTGCAGCCCGCCGAGCGCGAAGTTCATAGTCATTCCGCTGATCAGAGTGGCAAGTACGAATGGATTAGGAATGCGGCGATATCGCACGTCGTGATAAATGATGAGCACGGCGAGCGGTATTAAGAAGAGTTCGAAGATGATTGCGGTTGGACTGAGCATCGATCACATACAGACGCCCCGAGCAAGCGGGGGAAAAAAGCGGCGCACCTGGTGCAGTTTCAACTTCACTAGGCGCGCCACTTCCGATTTGGCGGTAAGCGATTACTGGGTAATCGTGTTCGCGAGTTCGGTGATCTTCGTGGCGATGTTGGTGCCCAGGGTACGGAAGGCTACGACTGCGGCCATGGCGACCAGCGCTGCGGCGACTGCGTACTCTGAAAGTTCAAGACCAGTTTCGTCATTCAAGAATTTCTTAATCATTTTGTTGCTCCTTTAGTTTCGGTTAGGCGTTATTACTTGGATGAGCCGGCAAACATGACGCTAACCGTGGAAGGGTCAGCACCGCGTGACTTTGTCTTCGCTGGAGAGAGTTGAACCGCTGTGGCCGTGCGGCGGCCAAAGCCATTGATTCCACTTAGAACAGCACTCAACAAAGTAAGCATCAGCAGCAGCACGTCGTTATTTCTGATTCCCACCGTCTTGATGCTGGCGAGAATTGCCAGTGCCAGGAGTGGGGAAATGATTGCGAGCGTTACGACCGATGCCAGGTTTTTTGTGGTGTTAGCCTTCATTGGGTTTGTCTGCCCGACTGTTATGCGATGCGTTTGTTGCCTCGCGACGAACATGACGTTTACAACCGGTGTGCCAATGGTCCAATGTGGGTTTTTGTTGGCTTTAGAGTCAGGTTTTGTAGCCTGTGGTTGACAACTTCACGTGGTCCAACTTTGATTGTTGGTGGTGGAAGTTGATGATTTAGTTTGAGATATGCGGTTGTCGCCAACAGTTGACAAGCCTGGGCCACAAAGAGGCACAAAGGGCACAAAGCAGAAAACACAAAGGGCAGATCTAATCTTAGATCTGCCCTTATATGTTTAATGCCTCTGTGCTTTTTGTGGCTAAGCGCGGTATTGCATGCCGGGTTCGGTGTCTTCTTGTAAAAAGTCGCCGATATCGATTGCGAGGCGTTTGAGTTTTTTATAGAGCGTCTGTCTTGATCCTAATCCTAACGCTTCGCTCGCCTTTGCTACGTTGCAATCATGACGCTTGAGAGTTTCAGTAATGACGCGTCGCTCGTAATTGTCGAGTAAGTCGTCCAACTTTTCCGCAGCGACTTCGTTCTGAGCGTTTTGCGGGCGAATCCGTGAACTGATGTTCTCAGGGCGGATGTAACCGTCATCTTCAGCGTAAAGAACGAGGCGTTCGATCTCTGCTGCGAGTTCGCGAATGTTCCCGGGCCATGCGTACGTCTCGAGGATCTGGATCGCCTCGGCAGTAATTCCAGAAATCGGTCTTTCATTCTTCCGCGCGTAGTGACTAATGAAATGTGAAATCAGCGCATCGATGTCTTCACGTCGATCTCTTAACGGCGGTACCTTCAACGTCAAGGTCGCAATTCTGTAATACAAATCTTCGCGAAAGAGTTTTTCGCTGACTAGTGTTTCCAGATCTTTGTGTGTGGCAGCGATCACCCGCACGTTCACTTTTCGCGGCGCGCGATCACCGAGTGTATGGACCTCGCCCTCCTGGAGAAACCTCAAGAGCTTCGGTTGGAGTGGCAGCGGCAAGTCACCAATCTCGTCGAGAAACAAAGTTCCATTCTCAGCGGATCGGATCAAACCTGCCTGGTCCGACATCGCGCCTGTAAACGTTCCGCGCCGGTGTCCAAACAACATGCTTTCAACCAGCTCCGCGGGAACCGCAGAGCAGTTGAAAGGGATAAACTCACTTTCAGAGCGCCGGCTGAGTCGATGAATCGCACGCGCGATCAATTCCTTTCCGGTGCCGGACTCGCCCGTGACGAGTATCGTTGAATTCGAGTCTTTGATTCGTTCGACGTTCTTTGCTACTTCCGCCATGACACGACTACTGAACACCATGCCCGGCAGTGAACTCGCTGAAGTCACTGTCACTGGTTTGGTTCCACTCGGAATAACAGTTGTAGTCGACTGATGCGAGTGGGCCAGGTGTGCAACGTCACTGAGCGCGTTTAGTTCCTTTGCCTGGTCGCACGTCAACGGTCGAACGCATCGTCCGTAAAGCGCCGCGCCTTCGCGCATACTCGACGGTAAAGCCAGCAAAAGGCAGATGGCGTGATCGCCCTCTTTTGCAGATTGCGGCCGACCTTTGCTCGCGAAGATCTCAGCTACTGCGCTTTCCCCGATCGCGATCTCCTTGTCTTCGAGTCCTTCAGCCCAACGCAGTGTTGGCTTACCTGAATCTGAAGTCGCCCAGATGGAAAGGCCGTAGGTCGGCGCCGTCGCTTCCACCATTAAACTGACCTTAATCATTACCTCGTAGAGGAGATCCGGCCCGCCGTTAGCGGCTTCACAGACAGCTCGTACTATTGAACTGATGGGTAATCGCAGGGAACTTGACTCGGAGGCAGGGGCATCCGGGCTCAGGACCGAAGAGTCAGACATCTACACCCTTCCTTAATTGGCTCGAAAAGTTGTGGGACCTAACTTCAGTGAGGAGCCGCACGGGACAAGAACATCAAACCGTACTGCCAAGGGCTTTTAGCAGCCCGCAGGTTTATGAAGTCTAGTTTGGTGAGGCGAAAGTGTCAACAAGTTTTAACTCTTGGAACCACGAAGGATTTCCGTTCGCCACCCGTTCGCCAAATTCACAGCTTAAGCGCTGAAAGTTCAAGTAAATGTTCAACTTACACGGATAAAGCATTGATTAGAAAAATCTTTACACCCTTTAAGCGCGATGCTATTGTCCGCCCTATCGCCGCTAAGTTGTTGAGCGGCAAGCACATTGACAAGCCGCGAAGTACATTTAGTTGGGGCTGCGAGTCGCAAGGTGCCTGCTATCTTGTGGCTAAACCCACATTTCCAGTTAAGCAGCCTCTTAACTGAAGCGCATGACAATCTACTCGGGGATGGGTCGCTAGGCCGTCGTAACGGAGGGCCTTCACCTTTGCCGCAGTTGGCATGAAGCTGGAAAGTACGAGCTGGGCGGAAATCAAACGGCAAAGGACTAGGAGGTGTTGAGGTGAGTAGGGTCGCAAATAGTTACTGGGTTGACGAAAGAATCAGGACGCAACAAGTGTCCCCACGCACAAATTCATTGGCTTCCGTGCAACAGATCTCGCTGGACATCATTGGCACGCGTACTGAGGTGCGTCGCAGGGGCGGAGTAATTCCCTCCTGGGTTGTTTTCGGAATGATTCTGCTGGCGACTCTCGCCGTTTGCGTGACGGTCAACATGCGCACGCGCGCCAAAGTCCAGGTTGCCGCACAACAACTTACGGTGATGCAGACCGACGTAGAAGCATTGCGCAACGTGAATCAGTCGTTGAAAACAGAATTGCAAAGACTGCGAACCGATCCGAGGACGATCGAACTCGCCGCGCGCTCGCGGTTGAATATGGTTCGTAGTAACGAGTTTGTTGTTCCCGTGGAATGATGATGTCAATTACCAACGGAAAAATCGATTTCTATGCCTGCCAACACCTGCCCATAGTTGTCTTCTGCTCGACATCCACGCAACCGGGTTAACCTTCCGAGTTGGCGCGGCTGTGACTGCCATCGCAGCCGCGCTCCCCTCTTAAAAATTTATCCAGGAAATTACGCGAGAGCCCTTTCACCGGCCGGCACTTGTTCACTCATAGTTCGAAGTTGCCACAAGCCAAAGGCTGCAACTGCGAGCGTGTAGATTTGAAGGCCTGTCGCCATAGCGATGCCCTGTGTAAATAATGGTGAGAGATATAAGAGGAGAAGGAGGCTTTTGTACCCGAATGGCAGAGGCCGGACACCCAACCTGAAAAACTCCGCCGTTAGCAGGAGGACGGCTAACACCAGGATCGTACTATCGTAGATCCCCATATAAATATTCAGCACTGGCGTGCAGCTTATAGTTAACGCCCACAGACGCCGCCCGTGCGTTTCATTTCTGAAGCGCCACCAGAAAGTGACCACAAACGGTATAACGAGCAACACAAGCAGCGCCGTAAGTATCAGTCTCAACTGTCCGTGTTGAGGCAGCAAGAGACGCATGAAAGAATTGATGTCGACGTATTTCCATGAGCGCAGACCTTCTTCGATTGTGGACGCGGCGCCGTAAAACAGGAGACGGTTGACGAAGCTTTTGCACCCCTGCCAGCCGACGAGAATGTATGAGACCACGGCCAGCACCAGATTACCTGCTGCGAGACCGACGATCGTTAACCAACGTCCCGTCAACAGGAGCATAGGAACAATTAGAAACAGCAACGTCGGTTTGTAGGCGCATAGCGCTAGTGCGACACCACTCCAGAATTTTGTGCGCGGCTCAATGGCAATCGCGAGCGCCAGGCAAAAGAAGCCGAAGGCAGAGGTTTGACCACCAGCGAGACATTCGACCAGGAAGGGCCAAAACGAAAGCGCGAGCAATAGCGCTGTTAACCGGATCTCGTCAGGTAAATACTTCAACGCATGCCAGAGAATTAAAAACCCTGTCACATACAATGCGATCGAGATGAGTAACCACGCCAGGTAGGCCAATGTATAAGGTAGTCGTGAGAGGAAAATAAAAGGGACGACGAAGAACGGCGCGTTCGCGTAAGTTAACTCCTCATTGACCGGCGCATCAGGAAAGTTTTCGTGATACAGGCGTTTGTGCAAAGGAACGTCATAGATACTCGCCGGATCGTGGTAATTGAAGATTTGTCCCGCAACGTAGAAGGCTCCGAAGTCGGCGCCAAGAAAAGGACCGAAAATCGTGCGGCCACGCTTTGCGGTAGCAAACGAGACGGTCAGAACGATCAAATAGATCGCCAGGATCATTATCGACATCCTGCGAATGTATGACTGATTCAGGCGACGCTCGATAAACGACTTCACAGTTTGCGAATGTAGTAGATCGTCCTCTATGTCAACAAGTTTTTTATCGTTTGTCCCTGAATCAATCGGTCACGATACAAAAGCTGCAACAATGCGTGTACACTGTGCCTTTGCGGCTTCGGAGAAGATTTACTAAATTCGATATGAGCGCATTTGGTTAAACGGAGGGTCGATGCCTGAAATAAAGGAAAGCTCTTCACCCGCGGAGACAGAGCAGGAACGTTGGGAGCAGGAGACTCTTAAACCTGCACTGGAGAAACATCCGGAACGGAAAAAGACGTTTCAGACCGTTTCACTCGACGACGTCGACCGTCTTTACACTCCCGCCGACGTTGCGGATCAAGACTTCGCGCGCGACATCTCTTTTCCAGGTGAGTTTCCCTACACACGCGGCATTCATCCGACTGGCTATCGCGGCAAGCTTTGGACCATGCGCCAGTTTGCCGGCTTCAGCACCCCTGAAGAAACAAACGCTCGCTTCAAGTATTTGATGGAGCAAGGTCAAACCGGACTCTCAGTTGCCTACGATCTGCCGACCTTGATGGGATACGATGCTGACTCGCCGTTATCAGAAGGCGAAGTCGGAAAATGCGGCGTTGCCGTATCGTCACTTGCAGACATGGAAGTCCTCTTTGATGGAATTCCGTTGGAGCAAGTCACAGTCTCACAAACGATCAATGCTCCGGCTTCGGTTCTGCTCGCGATGTATCTCGTCGTGGCGGAGAAACAAGGAGCTCGTTGGGACAAGATCTCAGGCACACTTCAGAACGACATTCTCAAGGAATACATCGCTCAGAAAGAATGGATCTATCCGATCAAACCGGCGATGAAGCTCGTGATCGATACGTTTGGCTTCTGCACCGAACATGTGCCTCGCTACAACCCGGTTTCAGTGAGTGGCTATCACATCCGCGAGGCAGGCGGGACTGCGGTCCAGGAACTCGCGTTCACTTTGCGCGACGGTATCGAATACGTTGCCTGGGGTGTTGAAGCTGGTCTCGACGTCGATCGCTTCGTGCCCCGCATGTCTTTCTTCTTTAACGCACACAACGATTTCTTTGAAGAGATTGCCAAGTACCGCGCGGCTCGTCGCATTTGGGCGCGTGAGATGAAGAATCGCTTCGGTAGTAATTTCGAACGCACGTTACAACTTCGTTTCCACACGCAAACCGCCGGCGTCTCATTGACGGTCCAACAACCACTCAACAACATCGTACGCGTCGCGATCCAAGCACTCGCAGGGGTACTCGGCGGCACACAAAGTCTGCACACTGATGCTTACGACGAAGCACTCGCGTTACCAACCGATCGCGCCGCACTGATCGCGCTCCGCACGCAACAGATCATCGCGGAAGAAACCGGCGTGGCGAATACAGTCGATCCACTCGGTGGCTCTTATTACCTCGAATCACTGACGGAGAAGATGGAACAGGAAGCACTCGATTACTTCCGCAAGATCGATGCGATGGGCGGCATGGTCGCGTCAATCGAAAAAGGATTCCCGCAACGCGAAATCCAGGACTCGGCTTATCACTACCAGAAAGCTGTCGAGCGTGGTGATCAGGTAATCGTCGGCGTCAACAAATATGCGATGACTGACGAACCAGCTGAAGTGCCGATTCTCGTAATCGATGAAGGTGTTCGCACTCATCAGGTTGAGCGACTCGAACAAACGCGCACACGACGCGACGCGGGCTCAGTTGCAAACGCACTCGAGAAACTAAAAATGGCTGCGCACAAAAACGAGAACACGATGCCGGCAACGATCGACGCCGTGCGCGCTTACGCAACGCTCGGCGAGATCTGCGCAGCGCTCCGAGACGTTTACGGAATTTACGAGGAACCTGCCTTTTAACCAGACGATGTCCAATCGAAAGATTCGCGTTCTAGTAGCTAAGCCCGGTCTCGATGGTCACGATCGCGGCGCCAAAGTGATCGCCCGCGCGTTGCGCGATGCCGGCATGGAAGTGATTTACACCGGCCTGCGCCAGACTCCGGAGATGATCGCCGCAGCCGCGTTGCAGGAAGATGTCGACGCGGTCGGCGTGTCAATATTAAGTGGCGCACACAATACGCTTTGCCCACGCATCGTCCAGTTGCTGCGCGAGAAGGGTATGGACAACTGCCTGGTCTTGGTGGGCGGCATCGTGCCCCAGGAAGATCTACCCAAACTCAAGGAGCAAGGCGTCGCCGAAGTCTTTTTACCCGGTACCTCAACCGAAGACATCGTCAAATTCCTTCAAGCCAACGTAAAACCCCGCGACTAACGCCCGAAACTCACTGATTTCCAAGCATTTGCGACTACAAATTTGTGGACTGTTTCCTGTTTTTTGGATGTTTTTAGAGCTCGACCGCGCTCCGTCTGCAAAAATGCGCCGAAAACCTCCGGTTTTTCACCGGTGGTCCATGAGGCATATTTGTTGCGAAGGCGGAACTCGTTAGTACGCACTTCAGATCTTTCTGCGATCTCCCCCGACTCCACTTTTATCAGGAGATAACAACAATGAAGACTGGCTCTCTAGAAAGATGGCTTTTTTCGGCATTCCTGGCGGTGTTACTCATGGCATCGTCAGGCATGTCGACCAACGTGTTTGGACAAACGTCCAACACGGGCACTGTCACCGGAGTAGTCAAAGATGAGAAGGGCGGGCTGGTTCCTGGCGCGTCCGTCAAAATCGTCAACTTGGGAACTAATGCCGAACGCACGGCAACCACGACCTCCGATGGCGTTTATGAATTAACTCAACTTGTTCCCGGCAACTATCGGCTGGAAATTCAAGCTACCGGTTTCGCAAAGTACGTTCAGGAACCCGTCGTCGTAAACGTACTACAACGCACGACTGCCAATGCTGATTTAAAAGTTGGCGGCATCGGTGAAACCGTAACGGTGACCGGCGAAACTGCCCCCCTTGTGGAAACCACGAAGACAGACGTCAGCGGCGTCATCGACCAGCGTCGTCTCGAGAACCTTCCGGTCAACGGTCGCTCGTTCGCATCGCTCGCGATCCTGATTCCGGGCGCCACGCTGCAACCGTCCTTCGATCCGACCAAAGCGCGCGTAGGTACGTTTTCGGTCGGTGGTTCAACCGGACGCAACTTGAACATCACCATCGACGGCGGCGACAACAAAGACAACGCAGTCGGCGGCATCCTCCAGAACTTCTCAATGGAAGGAATTCAAGAGTTTGCTCTTTCGACTCAACGTTTCTCAGCAGCTAACGGTCGTTCCGGCGGCGCGCTGCTGTCAGTCGTTTCGAAGAGTGGAACTAACGACTTTCATGGTTCAGTCTTCGGTTTCTTCCGTGACGATGCGCTGAACGCAAATGCTCCGAAACTC
>DATEWS010000870.1:0-5034 GCA_035257785.1 Pyrinomonadaceae bacterium | reverse complement strand
GGCGGGCCCTCAGACCTGATGACGTTAACCACGAGATCCTGCTTGAACCCGGATCCGTCGAGTTTCACGGTCAAAACGGCGTCACGCGGTCCCTGTTGCGGCTCAAAGCTGACGACTGAAGCACTGATGATGCTCAGGGTTGATGGGTTGATAACGGTTTTGCTGACGACCTTTTCGTCATCGCTGGCCGGTGAAATGGTCACTGTAAGAAAATCTGTTTCCTGCGCTGCAAACGTAACGATGCACAAATCCTTTCGACAACTGGCCGTCTTTGTAGCCGGCAAGCCATTCACGAAAATATTATCAGTGGACTTGAACCGGCTGCCGGTTAGCACGCCAGTCATCGTGGTGCTCCCGCCGCCTGTTGGCGCAACCTTGAAGTCTGCGATACGGCGTAAAGTTGAACCGGGCGGATCGGGCTCTTCGCCAAACATAGCCGGTGCGTCCTCTAACTGGGCATCTTCTACACCGTTGATGGTTAGCAGTAGCTTATTGATCTCGATTTCTTTCCCTGGTCCAATGATGGCAATTCTGGGTGTGCCCTTAAAGTCGCCAGGAGTTTGAAACGAAAGAATGATTTGATTTGCATCTATGCGCTCAAAGCGCCCGCAAGTCTGGCCGACGCAATTGTCTTTGGTTTTATCATCACCCAGAATCGACTCGATGTTCAATTGACCCAACCCTACGGCCTCACGAAGCGGAACTCCGTTGACCAGTATGCCGACCTGCGACGGAAGGTTTTGGCCGCCAATAGACACAACAATACGGTTCCCGGGATCTCGAAAAGCGCTGTATCGAATGTCAGTAACATAATAATCCGCTCCGTCACCACTACCGCCCGGTACTGGAACCACAAAAACCTGCTCGTCAGGCGTACACCTCGCGTTATCAGAGTTATGATCATCGATCCACAGTTGCGTGCCTGCTACGTCGTAATTCAGTGGTTGATCATTTTTCCTCGGAAAATAACAGCCGCGCGCCTTCAACACGAGCGTCTCTGCATTCTTGGGAATAATCGCAACGGCATAGGTAGTCCTGACGCCTGAACTCAACTGCTTGGTACCGGCGAAAGGATAGAAGCTCCAGCCAAAATCCTTTTCGCCTTTGCCGAAGCCTGAAGTAAACAACTCCTGATTCAGGAACTGCTCAGCTTGCTCTCGTTGCCGTTCATAAGTGAACTTCCCGGCAAATCCAAACAGGAATGAAAACGCCGCGAAGATGCCGGTGCGAGCGACCCGCTGCTTCGTGTCCTGAACATTGATGGCGTTCTGTCGCGGAATAACATCGATCGTCCGCACGATACGGCTTCTAATTTCAGCCGGAAGTTTGGTCTTGTAGTCCAGTTCGATGTTGGTTTTGTCGGGTTCTTCAAGATTGATAAAGGTCCGCGGCTGGCAGTTCGCCGTGACTGCTTTCTCACGGTCAGTTGCAGCATATTCTTCGCATTTTCGTTGCGAACTTGACTCTAAGGCTTTGACGCCATAGTCCACTCTCTTTACTCGTCCCGCTTGACCGGGAAGAAGGTCCAATACCTCTTGAACAACCTCATAGGTATTTGCGCCACCTCCCTGCAACAGTCGATCGGCTTGATCCTGTTTAGCACGGATATCTTTCCTCACTCGGTCCATCTTGAGTCTTTCATATTTAGTTACCAGTGACGTGTAAGCTCTGAGGAGCTTGGCATGTTCCTCATCCAATTTAATCGCCTGCTCGTCGATTCTTTGAATGGCACGACGTTTTTCGGTGATTGTGCTATCCAGTGGTTCGAGTGAGGCGTTTAGAGCTTTTAGCTTTTCGCTTAATTCCTGACAGAGCAATTTCTGTTGTAACTCGAAGGCGTCAACCTTGGCTTGCGCTCTTTGACGGTTGCGCTTGGTCTTTTTAAGCTCTTCTTGTGCTTGATAGATTCTTCTGGCGTTGCCTGATTTGATTGCTTCCGCTAACTCGTCATCCGCGGTCTTCACGGATTTTTCTGCGGTTTCCACAGCTTCTTGTAACTGATGCCTTTGATCATCGATTCTGTTTATCTCATCCGTTAGATCCTCGATCTTCTTCTTCACCTTTTCCTCGTCACCACAGACTTGGTCGAGATTTTTTTGCAGTTCCTCTCGGTGGTCGCTATTTCGCTTAATAAGAGGTTCGTCGGCCTGAAACTTAGTCTGTATGTTTTCAATGGCGTCCGATAGCTTTTTCAACTCGTAACGAAACACCATGTCAGGATCTACCTTCGTGTAGCCGGCGATTCGCCACCACGTTTGCGCCATCTTGTTTTCGGCGCGATCCTGCGTGGCGTTGATTGATTGCGGTAGCTCCAGAAACACGACCCGTTCACCCGGGCCAACCTCATCGCGCAGCAGGGTCAGTTGCTTGGAAATGATCTCGTATTGCATTTGGATGTGATTGTCCAAACGAAGTATGGCGGCGATCGATGGATTGATGAGTTGAACCTTACTGATCAAGGTATCCAGATCGCCGGTTATAGGAGTGAAAGTATCTGTCGGCACCGTTGCTGATTGGAAATCCCCGCTTGCCGACGTCAATCCTTTTACTTCGTCATTGGTTTGCGTCAATTCATTGTCTACAGCCGCCTTCTGCTCCGTCTTGGCATCAATTAAATCCTGAATCTGCGCCTGCTCTTTTTCGGTCCCGGCGTTCGCTTTATCGCTTTTCAACGCGGCAATATCCCGCGCCAGTTGAGTTGATTCTGACTGTAAGCTCGTGCGGTTGTTCAATAGTTGCCGTCGCCGGTCGGCATTGAAGGTTTTGTCCTGCCTCAACAACTGGTTGTTGAGCCCAACCGCCTGATCGAAACTCACGCCGGCTTGCAGGAGCGTCTTCAGGATATCGATGCGGCTCGCATTTGTGGCATTGGGATCTAACGTTCCGAGCGGAGCCGTTTGCAGGTCGAGGTTCTGGCGATGCATGCGGGCCAGCAGATAATGCGCCTGCTCTAACGACCAGATATTCGGTTGGCCGAAAGTGATTACGATGGGCCTTGAACGCTGCGCAAAAACCGGATGACCAACGGCAGTCAGGAGGAGTGAAATAATAAGTATCAGCGAGATTATCGACGAATGAGTGGGTTTCATTTTCTTTTCCTCGATGAGTCTGGGTTGAAAGGCTGCAAGCCTGTTTTTCAATCGCTAATGACGGTAGCTACAAAAACATTTCAGACCTGGACAGATCTGCGGAAGAAAGGAGGGGTGTTTGTAGGAAATCTGTGCCCACAGATTACACAGATTTTGAACGCCTTGTGAGGTTGTCTGTGTAATCTGTGGATAACGAGGTCAGTATTGCCAGTTGACGTTGACGAAGCCGGTGCCACTCGTCGGAACGGTGTAGGAGTGATTACTGCCGGCCTCCCAGGTCACGGCGCCGTTTGCGGCGATTTTTATGAACTTGAACTGGATGGTTTGTCCCGCCGGAACGGAAGCGACAATAAACCAGTTCGGATAGTTCGGCGTCAGCATGGGCCCGATGGCTGCGTCCCAGGTTGTCGACCAGTTACTGAGTTCAACAGTATTTCCCGTCAGAAAGATATAGTCGCCCACCTGCGTCGGCGAGGCATTGTTGACGGTGAACGTGATCGGAATGAGTTTCGCAGTGAGCACCGTGTACTGGATCGAGTTTGAGACCTGCGAACTCGAATTGGTCACGGTGACGCTGTAGCTGCCATTCGTAACTGACGGTGTCGTCACGGTAATCGAAGTTGGCGACCACGAGTTCACAGTTGCTGTGGTCGTGCCGAATTTGACTGTGCCAGTTGTCGAACCGAAGTTCTTTCCAGCGATGACAGTCTTCACGCCGGACTGTCCAGCCGTTGGTCCAATCGAACCGATCTGCGGTGTCGATGCGCCTTCCGTGAACTGCCAAACTGCTACCGTGTGCGCCGGAAGCGTGAACGTAGTCACAGGATTGTTGCCGCCCGATCCGGAACCGACAGAAATTGACGAGCCGCCCAACAACCCGCTCATATAATCTGAATAACTTCCCGCGGGAAGCGACGTGTTTAGGCCACTGATGCTGTATCCGGTTGTTTCGTTCTTATTGATCGCAACCAGCACGACATTGCCGAAGAACTTTCGCTCGTAAATGTAGACGTCGTTATTGATCCAACGTTGGCCCATCGAGCCATAAGCAATCGCCAGGTTGTTGCGACGAAGACTCGAGAGCGAGCCGACGAGCTGGTAAGCAGTAGTGGAGGTACTGAAGTTCACCATCATCGGACGGTTATAAGGATCCGTGCCGCCACTCGTGTCGTTGTGCAGGTACTGTTCGGTGCCGTAATAGATGCACGGAATGCCACGACTCGTCAGCACAAACGCAAGCGCTTCGTGCAGGCGGTTGTTGTTATTGTTGAGCGAGAGGAAGCGCGACATGTCGTGATTGTCGATGAAAGTGACGAGATCTTCTTTCCAGGTGAAGTTCCCGCCTTCCGTTGAGATGACAGAGTCGATGTCGGAAAAGTTTGCGTTTGAGCCAAACACGTTTCGAATCGCAGTGTTCAGCGGAAAATCGAGCAGCGAGATGCCGCTCTTGTTTGCAAACTTGTATGAGTCGCGATAGAGCGGATCGGAAGTATTGCCCTGATACCACTCTCCAAACAGAAAACTATCACCATACGTGTAGATAGAATTTGCGAGACTGTACTGCCAGCCCCATGACAGATGTTTGACCGCATCGATGCGAAAGCCATCGACGCCGTGTTGCTGAAACAGTTGTGCAGCGGCTTTCAGGTACGAATCCATCGTCGCGTGTTCCTGATTGATGTCTGCGAGATCGAAGAGTGTGTAGTACTGCACCTGGTAACGATCATCCCAGCCGCCGCCGGAGATGTTTGCGTTGTGATGGAAGTAACCGTTGCTGTCGCTACTGAAGTTGCCGAGGAACGTACCGTTGTCGTAAAGCGCCCCAAACTCGCCCGCGTTGTTTTGCGTTGAGTGGTTCGGCGCAAAGTCAACAATCACTTTGATCCCGCTTGAGTGAGCGGCGCTGACCATGTTGTCAAATTCGGTCCAGGTGTTACTCGAATTG
>DATEWS010000869.1:0-3686 GCA_035257785.1 Pyrinomonadaceae bacterium | reverse complement strand
CCGTTTAAAACTTATTCTTGATTTACTCTTACGTCTCACTAGACCACCCTCCGAAATTGAACCCCGAAAATTTCCGGGCTGCTGCCCGACACCTGTCACTCTTCTGCCAACAGACTTCTGAGCATCCACGCAGCCTTCTCGTGTGCCGCCAGCCGTTGCACAAGAAGATCTTCAGTTGGCGCATCAACAGCCGTGCGTGCAGCCGCTAGGGCTGAGCGAGCAGTCCTTGCAGCCGTTTCATGATCTCTTAACAACTCCGCGATCATTTCGCCGGCGTTCCTTGCGCCCGGCGAGTCCTGGAGATATGTAAGCCTCGTAAACTCTCCATATGATCCAGGAGCGATGAAGCCAAGCGAACGCATACGTTCCGCGATTGCATCGACGGCCAACCACAGCTCGTTGTATTGCTCCTCAAACATCTGGTGCAGCGTATGAAACATTGGACCAGTCACGTTCCAGTGAAAATTGTGCGTCTTCAAATACAAGATGAAAGTGTCCGCCAGTACACTTGAAAGCGCTTCGGCAACTCTTTGCCCATCCTTGTCCGTTACCACGGGCAGGGTGGTTTTCATTTCAATTCCTAAAGCAGTCGACATCTATATTCTCCTCACTTAAAGGTTCTAATTGCTCCTAAAAGGAAGCAACATTCATGGTTGTCAGAATAGGGTGAATTCAGCCGGCTCGAAACCGTGTTATCACGTGACGATTGCAGGAGTTTTCACGTTATAAGTTGCCCGCCGAACGCGACTTTTCGTGCCCGCTATGACCGCGAGTAACCACTCTAAATCTTCAAGTGAAAACACCCTGTCGCAGCCCGCTTCCGGGAGGTAATCTAAGGTCAATGCTTATGAAAAACAGGAGCAACGCAATGATGCATTCCGTTAGTTTGAGAATTCTAACAATCTCCGCGATCGTTCTTTTCGCCGGACTTTTTTCGTCCAACTTAAAGAGCCAAACGCGGACTTACACTGCCGAGAACGTCGATTACGTTCTCGTGCTTCCCACTCCACAATGGCGCGCCATCAATGTGCCTGGCGTAACCAACGACAGCACCGAGTTCCGTTATGACAGTGATGGAGCCGTGCACCTCCGTATTCGCAGAGAGTTGGTGGATGGCGATGTCACAGTGGCAGACTTGATTCAACGCCAGCAGACTTTGCATCGATCTTCCCTTCCGGGATACGTGAAAGAGAAGGTCGAACCTTTCGCAGGCCGTTTAAGTGGGGCCAGGTATGCTTATGAGTACGTCACTGAGGGCAAACTAACGGCCAGATTTATTTATTATCTGGAAGCCAACAACCGCCTTATTTACAGACTGGAATTCGCCGGCTCTCCAGATCTGTTGAGAACGCTTTCCGAGCAAACGGATTTAATCGCGCGAAGTTTTCGCTTGAAATAGAGGAGATCAAAATTGAGTAGCAAGAACAACATCAATGTAGACCATACAAGCAATAACGTGCGATCGGTATGAGCAGGTGAACTGCACAAAGGAAGTCTGATGAACAAGATTCTAAACTTTGAACGAATTCTCTGCCCCGTGGCGCAGTCTCACGAGTCTGACGAAGGTCTGCGCTACGCAATACTGATAGCCCGTTCTTACGGCGCCAGGCTCTCCGTTTTAACGTGCAACGACGGATCCTCAGCCGGTGACGAAACAGTTGATGCGATGCGGAGTGGGATAAAGCGAGCCATTGAGCATTCATTCGTTTCATTTCCCGGATCGAAGGATGCCGTTCGCCTGGACTGGGACCTAACGGTGGTAATTAACAACCGCCCGGAAGAGGCAATCAACCGTGAGGCTGCTTCCCGGAATGTGGATCTGATCGTCATGGGTTCGCGTCGTCGATCGGTTCCCAGCGTTGTGGTACTGGGATCGACTGCCGAAGCCGTCTGTCGAACGGCTCCATGCTCAGTCCTGGTCACGGGTTTGGCTGCGCGTCATGACGCTGCGAAAACCAATGGTAATTTCGAATTGAAGAAACTGCTGGTGGCAACTGATTTTTCGAGTCACTCGGAGCTGGCACTTCAATACGGCTTATCACTGGCTCAGGAATATCAGTCAGAGTTGCACTTGCTCCACGTTATCGCCGGCGGCAAGAGTAGTGAGGCTGAAATATCCTGGACATCGCAAGATACTGAAGGTCCTTATCATACTGCGGCGAGACGACTACATGGATCCGTTCCGGCAGAGGTCCACCTCTGGTCTGACGTAACGCACGCTGTACGTGAAGGCAAAGTCCACCGGGAAATTATTTCCTATGCAGTGGAAAAGGACATCGATCTCATTTGTATAGGGGCACATGGCGAGGGGTTCACATTCGGCACGTTGTTCGGAACAAACACAGACCGCGTACTGAGGCAAGCACCTTGTCCCGTCTTGGTAACGCGACCAGTTGCAGTCGAAGGCGTCCAACAATGACTTTGAATTGAAGGGGTGATGAAGTTGCTAAAGAAGTTCTACCAAATTTTGGAATCGAGGAGACGACGACGTGAGGTCAGGAAAATCCGGCGCGAGTTTGCAAGGGCCGGATATCCGCTGGATCAATTTCGAGATTCTCAAATAGAGGCCGCTCTACATCGGAATACTGAAGTCGGGCTCACCATAAACGCAAAGACAATTTACCGTACGCTGAAGCGACTTAAGATATCCGGCGGCAAACAAGATCATACGCTCTTGATAAGAGAAGTAACGAAGTGAAAGTTTCGATTGCTTAATTCAGTTGAAGTTGTCCGCTTGCGAAATGGAGGTCTCTGAATATGTCAGCAGTAGAAATAAGACCACATCACGGTGTTGAAGAAAATCCGCATTGCGGCAGATGCGACTCAGGAGGACCTCTGATCAAATTCAAGAGTCCCAACGGTGAGACGCACTACCTTTGCGCTTTGTGCGTGGAGCAAGAGGATAAACGCCAAATGAAGTTCAGTCCTTTATGGAAGCGGTCGCGACGTCCACCAAGAGTTCACCAGGTTGCTTGAGCGGCAAGAGGCGAAGTAAACAAATTAGTCCTATGAGGATATTGAACTATGAAACTACTGATCGCGGTTGATTCGACGATTTCAACAGACGTGCTTGTTAACGCGGTCGGCGTGCGCCCGTGGCCCGACGGTACGACAGCGCATGTGCTTTCAGTCGTCGCGGATGCCGACGTTCCGGAGGAACTATGGCGCGAAGAGGGCTATGGGAAGCGCGCCGTGCTGCGAGAAATGGAGAGGAGGGGCGAACAAATAACTGCCCTGGCAGTAGAGCGGTTCAAAGAAATCGGCATCCCGGCGGAGGTGGTGGTGACGAGGGGCGACGCCCGCTTTCTCATCCCGTTTTTTGCGCGGAAGTGGTCTTCGGATCTGATCTTCGTTCGCGCACATGTCCGCAAGGACTATGCGCATTGGATGCTGGGCAGCGTTGCTAGAGCAGTCGTTGCGAGCGCCCCTTGCACTGTTCAGATTGTGCGAGACGCAGGAGAAGTCCACGCCCAAACTCTGGATAGCGGCAGGAGAGTACTGCTCGCTACTGACGGTTCGAATACTTCGGCTCAGGCAGCGCGCGCTTTGGCCGAGAGACCGTGGCCTGAAGGAAGCGAATTCAGAGTCATAAGCGTTGAAGAGCCATGGACCATCAAATCATCCGGAGTGAGAAGCGAGAAAGAGGCTCAGGAAGCTGTCAACAAGGCCGAAGAAGTGCTGGCCTC
>DATEWS010000868.1:0-8856 GCA_035257785.1 Pyrinomonadaceae bacterium | reverse complement strand
AGGTTTGCTAACACAGTGCCTCGCGTAACCTTCGATCCCTCTTCCACTTCGGCGACAAACTTGACGTGTTTGCTCAACGCGAGCATCACCTGGTGCGCGATCTCGAGACCGGCAACGACACCATCCTGCTTCGCCATGATGCGCCCGCGTAACGAAGCATCCGCAGGCACGATCGTGTTGGTGGTTACATCACCTGGTCCAATGTCTTCTTCAAGCGCACGGGTAATCTCGGCAGGCAGGTCAGAAATCATTCTACGTGTATCTTGCATTACCATCGTGTTGGACGCAAATCCGCGTTTTTATCGGTGATATCCGTGTTTACATTTACTGAACAGTTATCAAAACGTCTCGTCCCTGTTGTGCCTCATTCCCCGAATAATCAGCCGCGATAATACGCAAAACGTAATCACCTTTCGCTAACTGCGACGTATCCCAAACACCCGGCGCCGCCTTTCCATCACGCACCGTATTCGTCACCTCATACAAAAATCTCGTTGTCTTACTGCCGTAAACAGTAATCCCGCTTTCATCCGCATATGCGATCTTTGTCGCCTCGCGCTCCGGCGGCAAGCGATTGAAAAGAAGATCGATGCGCGGCTGATCAAAACCCGTCGCGGGTGTCCCGTCAGGTTTGAGCACCTGGTATCCCAGTCTGTACAAACCGAGTCGCCGCCGGTCCGCATTCATATTCGTGCGATCGAACGCATCGATCACAATCCGTACTGGCCCGCTCACCAGCAGTCGCTCACCTTGCTTCTGCGTGAATCGCTTACCTGACGAGTCAAACAGTTGAATCCCATCCTTCTCGATCGTCGGGGCGATTGTGTCGTTGAACCCAACAGGCGACAACGAAAGCGGATTGATCTCGCCGCCAGGTGGACCAATGTTCATGTGCACATGCCACATCTTATTAATCGTCCCCAGCGCATCGCCCGGCTTGAAGCGCGCGCCGCGCCGCACACGCACACGCACGAGCTTGCCAGTACCGTCGTTGACCGGAATAAAACGAGCATCGTCAAACATCTTGCCATCTTTGTCGCGGCCAACGCGTATGTGAATGTAAGAAACGACACCGACTCGGAAGCCTTCGTTGAGCGATTCAAATCCCCAGTTCGCGAGCGGACTTGTCACCTTCTCTGATCGCACAGCACGAGCGGTGTCGCCATAGGCGCCGAACACGTCTAACCCGCTGTGAAGATGATGACGGCTGTCAGTCGAATCGAAACTGCCCCGCACTTCACCCATCGTCGCAACCACTTCATGCGGACTCTCCTGCGGAGCTACCGGCCAGATCAACTGTTGCTGACGCAAAGTTTCATTCGTCAATTTCGGTAGTGGATCGATCGAGGTCGCGGCGGTTTGAGTTGGCGCAGGATCGAGTTTGCGAACAAGGTAGTTGCCACTATCCGCAACATACAGTCTTGCTGGTCCACGACCATTTGGGTCGATGGCGATGCCAGTTGGCTGGTTAAAACGAGCGTCATCCGCGATAACGCGCGTAGTGCCGTCCGGAGCGATTTGGACCACGCCTGACCGATCGAGTTCGGTGACGTAAATGAAGTTGTCATGCGTGATCGCGAGACCGATCGGACTCGAGAGATCAGTCACGGGTAAGGTCGATACATTTCCTTCGGCGCTGATTCTGCGCAGCCGATCGTTGCCCGTGTCCGCAACAATCAGCGAATTGTCATTTGCCACGACGATCCCGCTCGGCGTGTCGAAGAGCGCCGTATTGCGATCGCCATCCGCGTAACCGGGAGTTCCCTGGCCTGCAACCGTGCTGACTTGTCCGTCCGGCATGATCTTGCGTATGCGATCGTTATAACTATCCGCCACATAGATGTTGCCATGCGCATCGACCGCAACGCCGATTGGACCATTAAACTGTGCCTGGCGATCTGGTCCATCCGCGTACCCGGGCTTGCCATTGCCAGCTATCGTTGCGGTCTCGCCCTGGATCGGCACGCGTCGAATACAATTGTTTCCCGTATCAGCGACAAGGAGATCCCCGTTCGGCGCGATCGCAAGTCCGGAGGGTGAATTGAACAACGCCTTGTCTCCGACTCCGTCTACGAATCCTTCAACGCCGCCTGCAATGCTCGAAATCTTTCCGTCGGGCGCAATCATTTGGATGCGATTCTGATCGCCCGCATCGGTCATATAAATCGATCCATCAGCACCGACTGCGATGCCAAACGGGTCTGAAAGCGCGAGCGGCGAGCCATCGCCGGCGACATTGGTGACATACGCTTTCCAACCCACCGGTGTCGGCAATGGCTTGCGTGTGAAACGGTAGACGACAAAAGCGATCACACCGCCCAACACGATCAGCAGTATGCAAGCGACGACGAGTTTGCGCATTTAATCGAGGAAAGATTCGGGCTGGGCTAACATTTCTTCTATTCGCGCAATGTAGCGACCGACGTGCAGGCCGTCTACAAGTGAATGATGCACTTCGACTGAAAACGGCATGAGTGTGCGTCCGTTCTCAGTTTCAAACTTTCCGAAAGAAATCTTTGGCACTGAATCCTGACGCCCCCAACGCCGCGCGTGCGAGAAACTAGTGAACGCGATCCACGGCAAGGTAGTGCAATGTATGCGCGCGTCGTCTTCGTGCTTTGGCCGGAAGGCCCAATCACCTTTTCTTATTTCTTCGACTGCCTGTGTCGCGCCTTCCATGAACTTCGAGAAGTTCTCGGAGTAGTCGAAGTAGACGAGCGTGAAAGTCTCGTTGGGCAGAATGATTGTCGTGCCGCCGTTGATTACATCATGGACCAGGACCTGTCCGTCTCGCAGTCGATAACGAAACGGCTCAATCTCGTTTGCAGCGCGTAGCGCCAGATAATGGTACGTCAGCCAAACGTTCGTGTCTTTTCGTTGCTTGAGTTCAGCTAACAGCTTAGTGATATCGAGTCGCGTGCAGACATTGAAATAGGGTTTGTCAAAAGGCAGGTAAAACTCGAATACAGCGCGTCGCGGCCAGGTGGCCAAATCTATGTAATGGGGCATCGCGAAGGGATTGTACCTAATCTGGTGGTATTCGATCACTCCCGGCTCTGCTAGAATTCCCCGCAAAGACCACGCGCTAAAGGATGCCGCTATGACACAACGAGTTCCTTCGCTTGCGAGATCGATCGCAACCGGAGCGATTGGTTTCGCCCTCGTCAGTCTTTGCGTATTCGCGACCGTCGCCTTCGCTGAACGATGGATGTACCGAACGTTCAGTGAACTTGGCGCATACCTCGTCTGGACCGTTTTGTTCATACTGCTCGGCGGCGCCGTGTTTGGCTCACTCGTCGCCGGTCGCTGGCGCTTGCCGAAATTCTATTTGCTGTTTGGCCTCGCATTCTTCGCGTATGCAGTTGGTTGGATAATTGCTTATTTCGTATTGCGCGGCACTGCCGGTGAAGTAGTCGGCTCGCTGGCTGGATCGGTGTTGATGGCTATCGTCTTTGCTGCTGGATTTGGCGCTCTCCGATTGACTGTAAAACTTTCTGCTGTGCTCTTCGTATCAAACTTTCTCGGGTACTTTTTAGGTGCTGCGATTCTTAATTCCCTTCGGAGTTCGATGGGAATGTTGTTGTTTGGCGTCGTTTACGGATTGCTTTTCGGCGCGGGAATCGGAGCGGTGCTTCAGATGGTCCAACGAGAGCAGTAGCATGAGCTCGGGTGAACTTCTAACACGCAGTACAGTTTGGATTGCAATCGTAGCCTACACGATCGGGTCCGTGATCTTCGCGACTGCACGCCGACACGATCAGTGGGCGCGCCTGGCATGGACCATCGGCTGCGCCGCTCTGCTTGCACACTTCGCTTGCGCGTTTAATTACTATCACGCCTGGAGTCAGGCATCCGCTTACAGTGAAACTGCTCGCCAGACAGCGGAAGTGTTTGGCATCAATTGGGGCGGTGGTCTTTTCATCAACTACACGGTTGCGTTGCTTTGGCTCGCGGACGTCGCGTGGTGGTGGTATGCAGGGGTGAGTTCGTATCGTCGTCGTCCGTGGTTACTGACGATCGCGTGGCACAGCTTCTTAATCTTCATCATCTTCAACGCCACTGTCGTTTTCAAAGACGGATTGACAAGATGGATCGGGCTGCTGGTCTGTCTGACGTTGTGTTTGAGCTGGTTTGCCGTCACCCGTCAACGTACGTTAGCAACAGTGCATTAAACTCTTATGGCTACTGAAATACGCCAACCTCCTATCGCTCTTCCGTTTTATTACGGCTGGGTACACGTCTTTATCGCGGCGCTGGCGATGGTCGGAACGCTCCCGGGTCGAACGCAGGGCCTCGGACTGATCACCGAACCACTCCTCAAAGATCTGCAAATCGATCGCGTCCACTTCGCGCGCATAAATCTCTGGGCCACGTTGATCGGCGCGCTCTTCTCGATAGGCGTGGGACGACTCATCGATCGTTTAGGAAGCAGAATCGTGCTGACTGCCGTCACTCTCGCGCTGGCATTTGTCGTCCTTGGAATGAGTGCAACAAGCAGTATCGCTGCAATTGCAATCCTGATTACTCTCACGCGTGGATTCGGACAGAGCGCGCTCTCGGTTGTCAGCATCACGATGGTGGGCCAATGGTTTGTGCGCCGGCTCAACCTCGCGATGGCGATCTACACGATTGCGTTGAGCATCGGGTTCATGCTGGCGTTTCCGTTGATCGGCAACGTCGTGCTGGCGAATGGCTGGCGCACCGCGTGGTGGATTATCGGGCTCGCACTCCTGATCGGGCTCGCTCCGCTTGCGTTGTTACTCGTGCGTCGCTCGCCTGAAGCTTGTTCAATCGACGCCGGCGGCGAAGCAACCAATCTCAACAGTGAATCGCAGCCGGAATACACACTCAGCGAGGCCTTATCAACACCGAGCTTCTGGGTCTTTGGAATCTCGAGTGCCGTTTACGGACTCATCGCATCCGGTATCGCGCTGTTCAACGAATCGATCCTCGCAGAGCGTCGCTTAGATGCCTCAACCTACTACCGCAGCCTAGTGATCGTCGCGCTGACTTCGCTCGTCGGAAACTTTCTCGGTGGCTGGATCGCTTCGAAGTGGAAGATGAATCGTTTGCTTGCACTCGCGATGGTCCTGCTCGCGGGCTCGCTCGCCGCGCTGCCGCGCGTCTCGACTCAAACACACGTTGTCATCTATGCGGCAGTGATGGGACTAGCCGGAGGGTTCGTGATCGTAATCTTTTTTAGCTACTGGAGCGCGGCCTACGGACGGAAACATCTCGGCAAGATTCAGGGCGCAGCTCAGGCGCTGACGGTAATCGCCTCGGCACTTGGTCCACTCGTCCTCGCCGAAACTGTCAGCCGCACGGGTTCCTACGCGTCAATATTCTATCTGCTGACTGGCGTCGTGATCGTACTCGCACTGCTCGCTTGGTTTGTAAAAATGCCTGTTAGCGAGCGCGCGACTTAATCAACTCTCCGAGTACGTCAGGTTTCGTGCTGTCGCGCTCGAGATGTGGATATCGCTCGCCGCCGTGGTAGTTCACTTTATACGTCTCCTGAAAACTGCCGTTTTCCACAACGAACTCGATCGACGCGCTGTTCGTCTTTGAGGAGGCGATAGCTTCGTGTATTACGTCAGTGGACCACGCGCGTCCGTTTACAGAAATGATTTTCATTCCGGGCGCGATTCCCGCTTTGAACGCGGCGAGATCGGGATTAACGTCCATCACGCTCCCATCTTCTTTCAACATCATGCCGACTGAATACGACAGGTCCACGCTCTTACGCGCGTGATCGCCGATACGAACTTCCGTATTGGGTTTGTCTGTATAAACGAGTTTCCAACCGCCGTTGGTGATGCCGCCCAGGGGCGCATGGGGAGCGACGGCGTTTACGCGCGCGTTCAGGAAGCTACGCCAATCGTACGGTGTGACTTCGTTGAGCGTGTTTACAATGTCGTCGAACGTGTAAGGCTTGACCATGGGCGCGGTGTCCTGGCCGCCATGAAATCGCTTGCAGAAATCGTCGAGCGAGAGTTTTCCGTTACTGCGCGTTCTGATCAGCACGTCAGCGTCGAGCCAGATCAGTGAGCCTTCGTCGTAATAGTCGACACGACGACGGTAGTTCATCCACGCTCGCGGAGAAGGATAGGACCATTGCACATCTATCGCAGTATCGACGAGGGGACGCCACTGTCTGCCCGACTGGTTTTCCATTTCAGCAGCCACAGCAGCCATCGCTTCGCGGAAGTCTTCGGCGGTCCAAAGTCCGCTGCGAGCAGGCAGCACTTTGCCAAGATATTGGGTGAGACCTTCGTAGACCCACAATAACTCGCCCTTCATCGGTTGATCGAAATCAGGTGTCGCGAGGCCCGCCGGACGGCGATACTTGCCATTCCATGAGTGCGCGTACTCATGGCCCATCAACTCCGCGAAGTCGAGCAGTTCGAGTTCCTCAGTGAACGCTTTTTCGCCGACTCCGTCTTCGCTCGATTCGTGATGTTCGAGTCCTTCGCTGCCGCCGTGATCGCTCAATGTCACAAGGAACTGATAGCTCCGGTAATGACGTGCGCCAAACAACGCAAACGCTTCCTGGACCATCGAGCGCAAGCCTGTCAACGTCTCGGGCTTCAGCTCGAGTGCAGCAGTCGTGTCGGCCATGATGTCGAGTTCGTGCAGTGGGGCGGTGGAGCTGAGCGAGAGTTTGCGGAAGTTTGCGCCGATGATCGCCGGAGAATCCACCAACTGCGTGAGTGAGACCTCTTTGAATTGAAGCTCGCCATTGCGATCACTAACGATCGGCAAGGCAGATGCAAAGCGCCATCCCGCCGGCAACTTCAGCGACGCTTTGACGCTGATTGCATCGCTACTCATGCCTTGCAGGTAAACGAGCAAACGATTCCACTTGATGCGCGCAAGCTTTGCACTCGCAGTCGATTCCGGTTGCGAAAGGTCGTCGAAAGTAACATCAAGAACGTTGACTCCCTGCGGGATGTCGCAATGAAAAGCAAACATCTCGACATCGTCTCGCCGCCATGGAATCGCTTTACCACCGGCACTCAGCTTCAGTCCAACCAGATCGTTGATTGGACCAGTGGGACTGTGTTCGCCGGGAATCCACTTCGGATAGAAAAGCGTTAGTGGTCCTGGTTTGACCGGAATCGCCAGCTTGCTGTGAATCATATTCCGCGCCGCGTCAGTCGCATCGACGCTCAGCGTCATCGCCTGGGCCAACGCCGAAATAGTTGTAAGAGACAGTATTACGCCAATAAAAACGATTCGAATGATCTTCATCCCTCTATTGAACCAAGAACCGCGCGCAGCAACAAACGCGCACCGGCCCAGGACAACAATCCGCGTACTTCGTGGCAGCTCACGATCTTCGTGCAAAGCCGGTTGCGAACGTTGTGACACGTCGCAACCGGCTTCGGATTCCGGAAAGTTTCTTAGTTTCTACGGCACGATCCGGATTGTGCCGCCGTTGCTGATCTGGTTGTGTGCGATGATGAAGACTGAATACGTGCCCGGTGTCAGCCCCGGCATTCGGAAGACCACTTGCGTGAACTCGGAGTCGCGCAGTGGGCGCACGCTTTCAGCAGGAACCTGTGCAAAGAAATTGTTGTTAGCTACAAATCTCACATTCACCGCTGTCGGTGACTCACCAGGATTCAGTTGCAGATTCTGAGCAAACAACATCACGCGCGTGTTCGGAGGAACAGCCGCGAACCAATCCGGCATAAACAGATGGAACGGATCTCGTGTTAAGAGCACCGCATCCAACGCCGCCGCCTGACCGGGAACGGGGCCAGACTCCTCGAGCAGCAGACCAAGCACGTCGTCATCAATGATAAAGCCGACGCCCTGATTGAAGATTACTCCCGCGCCGGAAACGTTCGAGATGGTAACTCGGAAGGTTTCAGTCGCCTCTGCATTCGGGTCGCCGCAGATCGTCACCGGGATCTTGAATGTCGTGCTCCCCGGTTGGAATGAAAACGTACCGGAGTTGTTTACGTAATCAACGCCGTCGTTGTTATTACACTTGACGCCGCCGAATGCGCTGAAGTTTCCGGTGGCAAAACTGCCAGTGACTGCCCGACCGGTCGCTGCTGAAAGATTGAGCGTAAACATCATATCTATCGTGCTACCCGTACCGCCTTCAATAACCGACGGACTGTCGATCGTCAGCAACGGAGTAATGGAGCGGTCCTGAAGAGTGACAATCATTGCGCTGGGCGATCCCAACGATTCAAGAGTAGAAGGATTGCGCAACGTGACGTTGAAGAATTCATCAGCTTCAGTCGGAGAGTCGTCGATAATCGGGATCTGGAAAGTCTTACTCGTCTCACCAGCGGCGAAATTCAACGAGCCTGACGTGGCTGTATAATCCTCACCTGCCTTTGCGCTGCCGTCGGAAGTTGCATATTCAACCGTCAGATTGCCGGAGGAACCACCGGTGCGCAGAACTGTTACCGTCAATGCACCGATATCTTCGATTACGGCAATCGAACTCATACTGAACTGCACGCTACCGGCGGCACCAGCGGAATCAATCGCCGAAAACTCCGACGTGTTTCCGTTTGGATCAGTGGCTGTTGACGTAATCACTCGACCACTCGGCAAACCTACTGGAAACGTCGCGTTGATAGTAGCGTCACCATTCGCATCGGTGCTTACCGAAGTCGTGTTGAAGAACTGTGCACCTTCTCCGTTTCCTGAAGGATCCACTGCCGCATTCGAATAGAAGTCGACCTGGAAAGTTGTCAGCGGTATCGACTTCAAACTTCCCTGGATGGTGGTGCTGTTAGCCGACGACAGCACGGTCGTTATCACCGGAAAGTTCTGAAGGTTGTTAGCGCCGGCGTCGGAATCATTAACGTCATTTGGCGTGACACCAGTGGC
>DATEWS010000867.1:0-3211 GCA_035257785.1 Pyrinomonadaceae bacterium | reverse complement strand
ACTGCCGCGCTCGGTCCCACACTGGTGCGAAACTATCAATGGAACAACTTTGATACGACGCTCGATCGCGTTCTCAAGGATCAACCCGCGGCCTGGTTACCAAAAGAGTTTTCGAGCTATGCCGATCTGCTGCGCGCTTGTTATGACGAGACCGTTGGTAATCTGACCAAGAGTCTTGGCGCAGATGAAACCAAGTGGACGTGGGGTGAAATGGCGAAAGCACGTTTCCCACACCCGCTCGGCGGCGCGCCGTTGATCGGTGCGCAATTCACGGTGCCGCCGTTTCCACAAAATGGAACTGGTGGGTTGATCGGCGCGACCGTCAACGTTGGATCGGCTGTGTCGATGCGTTTGATTGCGGACACGAGTGATTGGGACAAGACGCAACAAGGAATCGCGCTGGGTGAGTCAGGGTTGCCGAAGAGTCCACACTGGAGCGATCAGCTTGAAGATTGGCGCGCGGTGACGCCACGTGAGTTTCCGTTTACGCAGGCGGCAGTGATTAAAGCCTCAAAAGAGAAACTCGTGCTCGAGCCGGCTCCATGAAGTCACAACAAGAGTGGCGCGTGTTCTGTGCCGTCGCGCTTCCGGACGATGTGCGCGCGCGATTACAGGAACACATCGCGCGCTTGCGGAAAGAAGTTCCTGACGCAGCAGCGAGTTGGAGCCGCGTCGAGAACATTCATCTGACGTTGAAATTCTTCGGCAACGTCGCGCTCGATCGCATACCGAAAATCTCAACAGCTGCGACACGCACAACAGAACGATTCTCAAAGTTTGAGATTGGTGTCGGAAACACGGGCGTGTTCCCGCGACCGAGCCGCGCTCAAGTCCTCTGGATCGGCGTGAGCGATCCCACAGGTCAACTCTCAGCCCTGCAACAACAATTCGAAACGGAATGTGCGGCCGAAGGATTCGAAAAAGAGAACCGCGCCTACAAACCTCATCTAACACTCGCACGTCTGCGCAAACCCGAAAGACGCCTCGCAGATACTCACTTGCAATTGACGTTCGAACCTATCGCAGTCCCACTCGACGAACTCGTCGTCTTTCGCAGCGAACTCAGCAGCAAGGGCTCACGCTACACTCCGATCTCTCATCACCCGTTACCAAATCCGTAAAACAATCCGCGCAGATCCGTGCTACCGCGGCAACTCGCGCGGCCTGGGCGGTGGCGGCTGTTGCGGCTTTTCATCGTTCTCGCCCGTCTGCGACAACACTTCCTTAATCGCACCCAAACTCGAAAGCATCGACGACGTCTCAACCGGCATGAAGATCACTTTCGCATTGTTCGTGCGCGTCATGTCGCGCAAACTCTCGATGTAACGCACCGTGATCAAGTAATGACCCGGATCACCACCCGGAAGCGCACCGGCAATTCGACCCAACGCTTCCGACTCCGCTTCCGCGTTTCGCAAACGCGCCTGCGCCGCACCCTCAGCCGCGAGTATCGCCGACTGTTTCTCACCTTCGGCACGCGTTACCGCCGCCTGCTTCTCGCCTTCCGCACGCGTGATTGCCGCCTGCCGATCGCCTTCCGCTGTCAACACGAGCGCGCGACGATTGCGTTCGGCAGTCATCTGTTTCTCCATCGTGATCCGCACGTCTTCCGGTGGATTAATGTTCTTCACGTCAACGCGCGTAACTTTCACTCCCCACTTGTCTGTTGCCTCATCGAGAATTATGCGCAACTTCGAGTTGATTTGATCGCGCTGTGAGAGCGTGTGGTCGAGGTCCATATCTCCCATCACCGCGCGCATGCCCGTGATCGTCAACTGCACGATGCCGCCAACCAGATCGTTCATTTCGTAAACCGCTTTTACGGGATCAGTTATTTGCCAGTAGACCACCGAATCAACATGAATCGTCACGTTGTCGCGAGTAATCACTGGCTGCGGCGGTAGATCGATGTACTGTTCGCGGAGATCGATCGACGTCAAACCAGGTCGCGTGTTGGTCCAGTAGACGGCTCGCGGCCTGTCGATGAAGGGCCACAGAACGTTGAGTCCGCTGGTTGCGACCTCATGAAACTTTCCCAGCCGCTCAACCAGCATGACGGTAGCTTGAGGAACGATCCGGATCGTCTTGACCGCGATCACCAGCATCGCAGCGACAAAAAAGACGACGAGAAAAAAGATTACCGGGGCGATTGGATCCATAACGGGCTCCTATCCGTGGATTACGTCAGATTATATAGCCTTTTCAATTATTTCCGCGGCCTGTAAAACCATCTCTTCCGCAAACGGGCGGCCGGCAATCTGTACGCCTATCGGCAAGCCATCGTTCGATCGGCCGGCTGGAATGGTAACGACAGGAAGATCAAAAACGTTGAATGCCTGTGCATAACTGAAGGCGCGAAACGTTCCCATCGTCTTATCGTGCACTGTCACTTTCAAAGTGTCATGCGGGTAAGCGGGTGTCGCGCCAACAGGCGCGATTATAAGCGGGGTCGTTTCCATCCAGCGTATTAATTCTCCGCGCAGACGATCGCGCTCCATCCAATTGGTGATGTACTCGTCTAACGTGGGCGCGGGAGTGTTATCGGCAGTTGCGAGACGCCAACTTATGAACGAGCCGCCTTCGCTCTCGCGTCCTTCATACCACTTGCGCAGTTGGACCACTGACGCGCGTGAAAACAAATTCAGCCACAACTCGTTCCCACGATCCACATACGGCGCCACGCGTTCATCACCAACTAGTCCCGCATCGATCAGCGCTGCCGCGGCAGTTGCGACTGCCTTCGCGGTCTCTTTAGTAACAGGCACGTGTCCATCCTCCGCGTACCACGCGAAGCGAGTTCCTTTTAGATTTGAGTTCTGTTGATTGCTCGCGCTAAGAGCGTGAAATAGTAGACGCAGGTCAGCGACGTTTCGCGCCATTGGACCAATCACAGCGCCGAGCGAATATGGACCAGTGCTCGGCGGAAACTGTCCCTCGCCGGGTACGCGGCCCGTCGTCGGTTTGAGACCACAGATGCCACAGAAATGAGCCGGGATTCTCACGGATCCAGCCAGATCGCTACCGAGTCCGCCCGGTGACATGCACGTCGCGATTGCGACAGCTTCACCGCCGCTGGAACCGCCAGGTGTTAACTCCGGATTCACCGGATGATTTGTGCGACCAAAAACCGGATTGTCCGCCGTGTAGTCCATCGCCATTTCGGCGGCGTTAGTCTTGCCGAGGATGATCGCACCCGCGGCTTTGAGTCGCG
>DATEWS010000866.1:0-3229 GCA_035257785.1 Pyrinomonadaceae bacterium | reverse complement strand
CACCGGAATCTCTTTGCCCGTGACTCGCCGCGCCGTATCGATCACATCGCGTACACTGTAACCATCACCACCGCAACCAAGGTTGTAGATGGCGCTGCGTTCACTCAGAACATCTAGCGCGAGAATGTGCGCGCGCGCCAGGTCGATCACGTGGATGTAATCGCGAACACAGGTGCCGTCGGCAGTCGGATAATCGTCGCCGTAGATCTCGACGTGCGGGCGCTTGCCGGCCGCGACCTGCAACGTTATCGGAATGATGTGAGTCTCCGGATCGTGATCTTCGCCGCACTTCTCACTCGCGCCGGCGGCATTGAAGTATCTGAGTGAAGCGTACCTGAGAGCGTAAGCCTGCTCGTACCAGTGCATCGCCTTCTCGAACGCGAGTTTTGATTCACCGTAAGGATTCGTGGGATTTGTAGGAGCTGACTCGAAAATTGGCTGTGCTTCCGGCTCGCCGTACGTCGCTGCTGTTGAAGAGAAGACGATTCGTTTCACGCCGTAGTCACGCATCGCATCGAGCAACACGAGACCCGCGACTACGTTGTTGTGATAGTACTTCGACGGCTTCTCAACTGATTCACCAACGAGTGAAAACGCGGCCATGTGAATGACAGCGTCGATTCCATTCAGCGTTTCGCGCAACTTATCTGCGTCGAGCAGATCTCCTTCAACAAAACGCGCGCCCGCGACAACCGCATCACGATGACCTTTCGACAGGTTGTCATAGACCACCACCTCGTGGCCGTCATTAACTAACTGTTCGCTAACGACACTTCCGATGTATCCGGCGCCGCCGGTTACTAGAACCCTCATGTTTTGATCCTGTAATCCCGAAAAGCTTGTTCTGAACCCGGGGGGCTTACGTGACGGCAACGTTCGGTTGAGGCGTTGCCGCGTCTGCCGGCACTGTCTCGGCCGGTGCAACATAAAGGATGCGACCACAATTATCGCAAGTTATTACTTCTTCACCACGTCGAATCTCAGCCATCATCTGCGGCCGCAGCGCCATGAAGCAAGCACTACACGAACGGTTGCGCGCTTCGGCCACTGCGACCCCATCGCGGATGCGAGCTTTGATTCTCGCGTAGAGCGCGCTCATCGGTTTCGGCAGTGCGGCAAACACCTCTTCACGTTCCTTGCGCGCTGTTGCGAGACGGTCGCCAATCGTTCCGGCATTGTCGTCGAACGCTTTGAGCTTCGCTTCGCGATCCGAGTTAAGAGTGGCAATCTCGTCGGCTCTTTCTTTGAGGGACGCATCGGCCTGTTCGAGCTGCTCCATCTGTTCGAGCACCTGAGTTTCGAGGGCTGAGATCTGCTTGCGGGCTGCGTCAGCTTCGCGAATCGCGGCCGTGTATTCGTCCTGTTTTTTCGACGACATCAGGTTTCGTTCGGCGCGTTCCGCCCGGCCTTTTTGTTCGGTAATTTCGTTCTCGAGCCGCGCGCGTGCGTGTTTCGCTTCGTCGCGACGGTTTTCCAGGGCCCTAATTTCAAAGGCGCGCTGATCGAACTCTCCCTCGATCTCAGCGCGCCTTTCGGGTACCGCTTGTTGTTCTTTTTCTAGTCTTCGTATAGTCGTATCAAGATTCTGCAAAGCGATTAACTTCTGCAATTCCGCTTTCACTCTATGCACTCCTCAAAAGATCAGGACTAATTATGACGGCTCCCATCGCTCTTGGATCATCACATAACCGAGACGTTTGGCGCAAGTATCCACAGATTACACAGATAATCTGCGTAATCTGTGGATTAAAATTGTGGCCTGCTTTTTAGATAGGACCGCGTTCGGAGCTGATCACTCGTATACGGGGCATGGTGACGCGAATGGGTGGCATTTTAACGTTGACAGCCGGAACTGAAGGAATATTGATGGTCGGCATTGCGATTTCAATATCGGGCATTGTTGGAATCTCGATCCGCGGAATCACGATGCGACGTCCAACCTGCGGTTGGCCCATCCCGCCCGAAAAACCACCTTCACGCGGCGTCACCTGAATCGTTTGCTGCGACTTGTTGCGAATTACCGTCAACGTGATGTCGCCTTCCTTCTTGCGATTGATCACTCGCGAGATGTCGCCGGGCGAATCGATCGCTTCACCATCAACAGCCGTGATCACGTCGCCCGCTCGCACGCCTGCTTTCGCGGCTGGTCCGTCATCAGTCACTGAAGTAACCAGCACGCCTTTGCCACCAGTGATGCCGAAGTAGTCGGCGAGCTGTTTCGTCAACGCCATCGTGCTCACGCCGATGCGGCGACTGTTGCTCAGCATGAACGTGAGGTCGCCGTTGTTGAACAGTTCACCTTTATTAAGGAGTGGTCCTTCAAAACTCCAATGCTTCGGCTCGTTGCCTTCCCACTTCCAGATCTTGGGATTGTTTTTTAAGAAATCTCCGGTGAAGAAGTTGTTGGTGCGCTTGCCGATCGTGGCGGTGATGTCCTGCTCCGACCCACCGCGGCTCACAGTGATTTTGACCGATTGATCGGGAGACAGTTCAGAAACGATGCGATTGAGTTTGCGAACACTGGTGATGTTCTCGCCATCCACGCGCAGGATGACGTCGTCTTTCCGCAAGCCGGCCTTTTCGGCGGGACTGTCTTTGACGATTCGCGTCACTCCAACGCCGCGCACCTGATTCAGGTGGTAGCGGGCCATATTGTCGCGACTGATATTTTCGGCGTAAACGCCCAAAAACCCGTCGCCGCCGAAGTAGAATTCAAAGTTCTGATTGAGCGGTTCATCGGGCGGTTCCGGTGCAGGCGGGGGCGTGGTCTGCTGGGCGAGCACGCTGCCCGCTGTCAGAATAATAGCGGCCAGGAGACTGAGAGAGTATTTCGCTTTCATTTCGAGTTTCCTCCGGAAGAATTTACGCCTTTCACGCGTAGTCGCAGACGGAGTTCCAAAAAATTTGGAGCAGGAGCAGCAGGCAGCGGCAGTATTCCTGCTCCTGCCAAGTGCCCCTGCAATTAAGCTATTGGCTTATAGACTTCGGTGGGTCCGTTGAGCTCGTACGAAATTTTGCCTTCACTGTGCGCCATGTCGAGGTGGGCAACAGCTTCCGAGACGGACAGGAAACGATGAACGTCATCGACTTTCGGAAACATCTTGAGCGCGACGTCCCAGGCTGTCACGCCGTTCTTCGGCACGAGCCCGATCACTTGTGACTGGCGTTCCTGAAAAGCTCGGAAATACCGGTGGAAAAGTTCCTCGTAATCCCGGATCGGCTCGCCATG
>DATEWS010000865.1:0-2302 GCA_035257785.1 Pyrinomonadaceae bacterium | reverse complement strand
CTCCTCAAGTAGGCGCAAACCTTGAAGTAATGAAAGCGGATACGCTGAGAATGCGCGCCAAGCGACCCTTCGTTTTTACGAATTTTAAGACCGGCGACGGTGTCGATCAAATCGCAAAGTTTGTCATCGAGAAGGGCGGATTAGCAAAGGAGTCCGATACCTTGATCAGGTAGGGAGAAGTATAAATGGGGATTATCTCACGAGGCTTTTCCGGTCGGCGCAGCGCGGCAGATGCAAAGCTACCACCAGGGCAGTACCTAACTACTGACTTCCCTGTTTTGTCCGCAGGACCGACGCCACACATCCCACTCGACCAATGGGAATTTGTGATCGACGACGGCACGAATGTTCTGCGACGATGGGACTGGAAGTCGTTTCGTGACTTGCCCACTGAGACCTTCACGGTTGATCTGCACTGCGTTACGCGATGGTCGAAACTCGGAACATCCTGGGAGGGCGTTTCGGTCGACACCATGCTTGCAGACGTGAAGACAGATGCTTCTTACGCAATGGCGCGTTCATACGGTGACTACACCACTAACCTGCCCTTGAAGGACCTCAGGAACGGGCAGGCGTGGATCGCGTTCCGTTTTGACAACAAAGATCTTGCACCGGAACACGGCGGACCTGCACGGCTTCTTGTCCCCCATCTGTATTTGTGGAAGAGCGCCAAATGGGTGAAGGGCTTGACGCTGATGTCACACGACAAACCCGGCTTTTGGGAGAGTCTCGGCTACCATATTTATGGGGACCCATGGCGGGAGCAGCGTTATTCGGGCGACGAATGATGTGGCGAGTCGGAACAGTGGTTGCTCTACAGGACGAAACGGCGACGGCACGGACGATCACACTCAAGGTTCCAGATTGGCCTGGTCACATCGCGGGCCAGCACGTTGACGTGCGTTTGACGGCCTCGGATGGATACTCTGCGGTTAGATCATACTCTATCGCCTCTGCGCCGAACGCTGAAAAGCGCGTTGAACTAACCGTCGAACGACTGCCTAACGGCGAAGTCTCGCCCTATCTCACACAAGAACTCGCAGTCGGCGATCGCTTGGAGTTGCGAGGTCCGATCGGTGGCTGGTTCGTGTGGCGCACTCAACAAACTGAGCCGATCCAGCTCATAGCAGGGGGGTCCGGCATTGTTCCGCTCATGGCTATGATTCGCTCGCGTGCGTCGACGGGCAGTACCGCGCCGTTTCGATTATTGTATTCCGTGCGCGAACCGGGAGCGGTTTTTTACCGCGATGATCTCCTAGCGCTATCAGATTGCTACAATAAAGTGAGCCTTACCTACGCGTACACACGAATTCCTCCGAAGGATTGGCCGCGACCGCCCGGCCGCATCGACGGCGCTCTGATCGCGGACGTGACCTGGCCCTCAAATCTTGCCCCCACTTGCTACGTTTGCGGCCCTACACCATTCGTAGAAAGTGCTGTTGGCTTCCTTAGCGCCTCTGGCAACTCCGCTGACAAGATCAGGACGGAGCGTTTTGGACCCACGGGAGACCGGAAATGAACTCACATACCTACGACTACGACTATATTGATGGTAACGCTGCTGCCGGTGAATTGAGCAACATATTTGCCATGGATGTTACAGTTGCGGAGGGACAGTGTGCGCACTGCGGCGCAACAAAGCGCTTTGCCGAAGCGCATTTATACATGCAAGCTCCCGGCGTCGTGGCGCGGTGCGCCGTTTGCGAGCACGTACTCCTTCGTTTTGTAAAAGCTCGCCAGCGCGCGTTCCTTGACCTGCGTGGAATGACATGTTTGATCCTCGACACATCACAACTCCAAGAGTGTTAATGCCAAAAGCTACGCGGCATTTTGTGCTAGAATGACGATGTTTCTACTCGCCACTCGTCAAATCGAGACCCATCGCTCAAAACGGCGTTTTGCCATCGTAAATCGATCATATTTGGAAACGAAAAGGAACGTTTTGAAATCGACGATTTCGGAATCCTAAGTCTGGCGCTTCAGTCGATCACCTCCAGGGCATCAAGACTGTTAAATCTCGCGACAACGGAGTAGCAATCCGTAAATATTCGATAGAAACAGCAAATCATTGCAGCGGAGTTGCCAGTCAACCGCCGCGCCTTGCCCAATATCAGAAGCTGACGCCGCCTCCCGGCAGTGCACCCCAGCCGGTCGGTCGCGGATGATCAGGAGGGAGTTCGACCCCGTATCCGGCGAGGCCGCCAATTTCCGGATTGCTATTGAGATACATCTTTCGAGCGCCAAAGGGAGATCGTGCATGGCCCTTCGTCTGCTCAGATTTGCCTATGTTGCGCGCTTCCAC
>DATEWS010000864.1:0-3666 GCA_035257785.1 Pyrinomonadaceae bacterium | reverse complement strand
TTCCGGTCGTTGATTTGGCGGCAGCCGGTCAAACTCCGGCGAGCCTACAGCACCAAGCAACACGGCGTCAGACGCAAGACACGCATCCAGCGTCGTTCGCGGCAAAGGCGAGCCGAACTTCTTAATCGCTACGCCACCAATCGCGTGTTCTTCAAACTCGAATCGATAACCTTGAATTGCAGCCACTGTCTCAAGCACGCGTAGGGCTTCGACAGTGACTTCTGGTCCAATCCCGTCACCGGGAACAGTGGTAATTCTGGCTTTCATTGCTTATTCCTCAGGCTGCCGCGCCAACAACTTTTTCAACGCGTGCGCGTGTCGCGCTGCTGAGCAGGGAGATGAGATCCTGGTCATAAATCCGCTTCTTTCGGTCCGCGAGATTTGTAAAGCTTCGATATGCGGCGTCGAGCTCCGCGGTGGTGATGTCGTAACCGAGTTCAGTGTAGCGCAACGAGAGCGCGTGGCGTCCGGAATGTTTGCCGAGCACGAGCGAGTTAGCCGGTACGCCGACTGACTCCGGCGTCATGATCTCGTAGCAGAGCGGATTGTTGATCACGCCGTGCTGGTGAATACCCGCTTCATGCGCAAACGCGTTGCGACCGACGATCGCTTTGTTTGGTTGCACGTCGAAGCCGACGATACTCGAAAGCAGTTGACTCGTGGGATAAAGCTCTGTGGTGTTGATATTGGTTTCGAATGGGAGACGATCCGCGCGCACGTGCAGCGCCATCACGATCTCTTCGAGTGACGCATTGCCGGCGCGTTCGCCGATGCCATTGATCGTACACTCCACTTGTCGCGCGCCTGCTTCGATCGCGGCGAGACTGTTTGCAACTGCGAGACCGAGATCGTTGTGACAGTGAACACTGATGATCACGTCTCGATCTCTGACAACTCGTTCGCGCACCTGTTGGACCAGGTACGTGTATTCCATTGGCGTCGTGTAGCCGACAGTGTCCGGCACGTTGAGCACTGAAGCCCCCGCATCGACCGCGGCGTCAAGCACTTCGCAAAGGTAATCGATGTCGCTGCGTGTTGCGTCTTCGGCTGAAAACTCGACGTCTTCGGCGTAGTTGCGCGCTTGTTTGACTGCGGCGCGAGTCATTTCAATGACTTCGGCGCGTGTCTTCTTCAGTTTGTGTTCGAGATGGATGTCAGACGTGGCGCAGAACGTGTGAATGCGCGGGTGAGCCGCATACTGCAACGCCTCGGCGGCGCGGGCGACGTCCTGTTCCGCAGTGCGACAGAGTGCGGCAACTTTGATTGTTTGGCACTGGGCCGCGACGGCCCTGACGGCTGCGAAGTCGCCTTCCGAAGCGATCGGAAAGCCGGCCTCGATGATGTCGACGCCGAGGTCCTGGAGCTTGTTGGCCATCCGGACCTTCTCCGTCAAGTTCATAGAGCAACCGGGCGACTGTTCGCCGTCGCGCAAGGTGGTATCGAAGATGCTGACTCTATTTTGTGGCATGGGAGAGGAATGCTACGGTTGGTTGGGCCAAGAGTCAAAGCTATAATCTTTATGCTCAGATAAAACGGATTTATAAAATCAGATCTGCACTGATCGGATTTAAGATCCGTCTGATCCGTGGCTCATTTTGCCGGCACCTCAGCAATGCGCCGCGCATACTCTTCGAACTGACCAGTATAGTAGAGCCTCGTCAGATCCTTCTCGAGACTTGAACCCCGCACGCGGGCACGAATCTCCCGGAAGACCTTTTCCTTCAACCAGTAACCATGATCGTAGCGCTCGCCAATCGTCGAGGCTGACGCGAGCTTATCCATCTCGGGCGTCGTAAGCCCGCGACGCCACGCGGCGTGATAGACGAGGAGCGCCTCCTGAAACGACTGGCTCGCGATCCTTCCGAACAAAACATTGAGTCCCTTCCAGCCTTCTTTATGCGTATCTATGAGCGGCACGACATCCGGATGCGGATTGCTGCTCGTCCGATAGTCGAGCAGCGACACACGCAGATCGATCGTGCGATCGCCGTCATAATCGTATTCAATCGTGTCCAGGAATCCGTTTTGATCCGTGTCTGTGTATTTCACAACTTCTTCGACACGCGGCGCGATCGGTTTCGGCGACGGCGTCTTACTGCCACCGTGAAACTCACCATTCTTATCGACAGTCCACGCGCCCCACTCAGCTCCCGCGAGATGAAGCTTGCGATCAAACACGCCGACATAGAGTTTGCCGCCGCCGGAATTGTCTTCATCGAACTCACCGCGATCGCCGAGCGAATCAGCTTGCGGATGACCCGAGATGCCTGGCTTCTCGTCCGGCCCAGCCATCGCTAACTCCGCGTAGTTGCCGCGCCGCCATTTCTTCGTCGAATAAAGATCGATGTCCTTTGGACCACCAAAGCCGTGCATCGGGTAGTACATCTCCACACGTTCCCAGCGGTGATCGTCGTCGTCCTCGTCAAACACGAAATACATTGTCGCCCAACGCGCGTTGAAGAAAGCGTCGTAACTCTTCTCGTGCGGCATGTATATCAGCTCGTCGATCTTGCGCCAGTTGTTCCATTGAAAACACCCATCGAACTTCGGATTGCCTTTGAGCGCCGGATACTTGTGCACAAATTGCGTGTAGGGAACACCTGGACCACCCGCGCCACGCAGCGACATGTCGTAGTCTGTCTCGTTACCCTTGGTGGAATCGTTGTCGATATCAAATGTGACGAACGCCTCGTTCAGCACACCGGACAAATTAGTTTTCCCATCCTTGTCGAGGGCCGGCACGGGATCGAGCCAGCGCATCGCCATCTCGCTCGCGCCGTCGCCATCGAAATCGTAAAAAGCAAAAGGGTTTTCCCAGTTCAAACGCGGATCCGGGAGCGACTGCGGCGGCCTATGTATTTTGAGGAATACTGCATCTCCGTGATAATCCGGTAGCCAATCCGTTTTATCCGTGTACCCCCAGTTGTCGTCGCCGAAATCAAACTTGTCCCAATCGAGCCAACCCAGTACGCCGTCTTTATCAACGTCGATGAAGACCATCCAATGCGACTCGGCGGGATCGAACTTGCCGTTGGACCACGCGCGACCTTGAGTCACGAACGCCTGGAGATCGGCGCGACCATCGCCATCGTTGTCGGCCCACTTGATATTGATATCGGTTTCGCTGTCGTAAAGCCCGTCGCCGTTCTTGTCGATCTGCATCACGTCGCCGACCTGATCGCCGCGCGTGTCGGTCGCCAGCATGTCGGCGTTCTCATCGAGCCAGCGCACGCGCTTGCCGTTCCACCAGCGCTCGAGAATGTCAGGCTTGCCGTCGTGATCGATGTCGAGTCGAACGATTTCGTCGGAAGGAGTAGTTGATTTGAGGGCGGTCTTGCGCAGATCGGCGTTGCCGTTCTGAGCCAGAGAATTGTTAGCAAGCAGGATGAGGAGCGCAAATAGAAGATCCGCTTTTATCCGCGTCATCCGTGTTACAAAGAAAACGTTCCGTAGAAGGCGCTGTTCTCACCTGAGCGCGACCACGGCTCGCCGACGACCTTGCCGTTGTAGAGCGCTTTGGACGTGTAACCGACCTTGCGGTTTTCGAGGCCTACAAACGGCGTGTGCCAAACGAGGTTCGGCATCTTGCAGCACAAGTCGTTTGGCATTCCTTCGACGTTGATTGCAGCCTCGTTAGTGACGACCGCATACGTGCGACCGTTGCGC
>DATEWS010000863.1:0-6579 GCA_035257785.1 Pyrinomonadaceae bacterium | reverse complement strand
AGCTGCAACTTCGATTCGTCCGCGAGCCGGTACAGATCTCGCACGTCCACGCCTTCCTGCAAAACTATCTTCAGGCGGTGATCGCCAGTTAAAGCGTACTCGCAACCGAGCTGGCCGAGTGCTTTGACAAACTTCTCCTGGTCGCCGCGAGTCTCGAGCATCAGAAATTTGCGATTCGATTTACGTTCTTCTTCGAGGTTACAGTAGACGACGATCTCGCCATCGCGGAGAATCAGTATCTCGTCACAACACTCTTCGACGTCCAATAACAAGTGCGACGAAAGTACGATATGTGCTTTGCCGCTGTCGCGAATCTCGCGGATCAGTTTGATCATGCGGAGACGCGCCGGCGGATCGAGTCCGTTTGTCGGTTCGTCGAGAAAGATCAGTTTTGGACCATGCACGATCGCCTGCGCGAGCTTCGCGAGTTGCTTCATGCCGAGTGAATACGTTTCGAGGCGGCGATAGCGTGCTTCACCCAGGCCGACGTAAAAAAGTGCCTCGTGCGCGCGTTCGAGAGCGGCTTCGGAAGGCAGTCCTGACAGTTCGCCCATCAGACGCACAAAGTGAACGGCACTCATCTTCGCGATGAATGAATCGCGCTCAGGCATGTAACCGATCAGTGCGCGTATCTGCTTGGCTTCGTCAGAAATATCGAGACCGAATATCTGTGCAGTGCCGGTACTCGGCGGATGAAATCCGAGTAGGGTGTGAATCAGTGTAGTCTTACCGGCGCCGTTTGGACCGAGCAGACCGATGGCTCGACCGCGTAAATCGCCGCGCAGGTTCTTGAGAATCTGGCGACGGCCAAAAGAGACGCCGAGACCATGCAGGTCGATTACCGGTGGCTCGGTGAGAGCCGCTTGAGCGTTGATCGGTTCCTCATGAACCGAAGCGGGGAGTGCCATACTCTTCTTATAGCGCTGCGTCCTGATAATTCCAAACGAATCCGAGTCCGAAGACTGTACCCATCAACAGAAAAGCCATGATGCATGCTAACGCATCGTAGGGCGATAAAGTTCTGCCGATTGCGAGAATTTCGATCAGGAATACAGGCACGTTGAGTACGATCGCAGAAGCTAGTGGAAACAGCAGTGCTGGACGGCAGCCACCCATGCGTTGGCGCAGCCAGGAGAGAGAGGGCGCATAGGCTAATGAGAACAAGAGCGCTGCCATGATCATTGAAGTGACTGTGGCGCTGAGTTCCTGTCCACCGGCGACAAAAAACTTTGACAGGATGAGCAGGCCAAACAACCAGGAGACCAGGGAGATCGATACGAGCTTCATTTGCTTGCTTTCATAATTCTCTGCGGCCCTCTCCGTATCTCTGCGATCTCTGCGTTGAAGGGCGCTTTTCAACACAGAGATCGCAGAGTTACGCCGAGGGCCGCGGAGAAAACTTCACCTACTTCTTCGTTTCCATACCGCGAGAGATGATGTTCTGCATCTCGAGCGCGTTGGGCATTCCCAGCAGTGTTGCCGGTCCTAACCCGAATGGCCCACCTTCAGTGTTTGCCGCGAACGTGATGCTGTCGCCTTGTGCGTAAGCATAAGCAAGTGTCGGCGGCATTTGTGACGCGATTGCTTTCACCGCTTCTTGCGGTCCACTCGGCAGACTCTCAGCAGTCTTTGCCAAACCCGCCGGCACGAGGCCCGCGACGTTGTGATAGAAGACGGCCGAGAAGTTTGCATTACCATCAACCGGCAGGCCCGCCATGAACTGCGGCGAACGCAGCAGTGACAAACCATTCTCACGCGATCTCAGCGACTTCTCGACGAGCGCACGGCTCGGACAAACGATCATGTAGCCGTTCGCGTACGTGTAGTTCACTTCCAGCAACCCGAAATCAGTCGAGCGCAGCGTGTAGTAAGTGCGACCACCGAGGTCAGCGTTTTCCCAGGCGAGACCGCCTTTACCGAACTTTCCTGCCTCTTTGTTCACTTCACCCACCACCTGTTCGAGCGTCTGTTGCAGGTGCGCCGGATCGTTGACTTCGAACACCAGCTTCCACGACGGCGTCGGCAGTAGTGGTCCATCAATCGCAAAGGCAAACTCTCCACCGAGCGGAGCCGCGATGTCGTTGCGAATGTTGAGACCACGCTCTGACTGTTGCTTGTCGAGGGTCTTGCGCAAGTCAGGCGAAACTGTATTCAGCACGCCGAGCAGATCATCGACCAACGAAACTGGATCCTTCACTACAAATCCAGCGACGACATTCGCATCGGGCGAGATGTACTCGAGCGAGCCCATTGGCCCAGGTGCAGCCAGCCACGATGGAATGCCGCGCTGTGCGTCGTTGAACGAAAGCGAAGCCTGCGTGTGCGTCTTGCCATTCGTGTCTTTTTGATCGAGCACGAAATACTTCACGCTCAGCAGACCTAACTGGTTCAATGCGCTTTCCTGCTTCGCCGCGTCGGGATTTTTGCTGCGTTCGGCTTTGGTGTTGGTCACGACTTTTTCGAGATTCGCTGCAACCACCAAACCTGCGCCTTCCTGATAAACCTGCGCGATGCGATTGCGGAACGGAGTGGCAGTGAAACTACTCACGTTGCCGTTGCCGAGAGCTGTTGCGACATTCTGCAACTGCTGCAAATTCGGGCTGGCGGCAAATAGATTGTCCTGAATCCACACGTAGAGATCTTCTCTTTTGTTATCTCCGTCAGTGGTAGGAGCCACCGCAGTCGCCGGATTCTCGATAAACTTGATTTCAGGCCGGCCTTTCTTATCGCCCGAGTACTTCGCGATCTCCTGTTCGAGGAGCTGACGAAAACCTTGTGAGTCCTTCAACTCTGCCAACACCAACGGTTCACCAGGTTTGCCCTGGGCGTCCATTGACACTGAGACTGCAATCTCGTCGCCAAGATGGGCGCCAAACTGGCGAATCGTTTCGACGACCTGGTCCATGTTCTGCGCGCGACCCGACTGCTCTTTTTCCCACCACTGGCGCAACGCCGGGTTCTGGCTCATTCGTTCCTGAATTACGCGATGCGATTGAACGATCGAATCAGCGAGATTTGGTATTCCTGCGTAAACAACCGTGTTCTCCGGCATCAAGTCGAGCAGATGCGTTGAAGTGCGAACACCGGGCTGCTGCACTTTGTTCAGTTCGCTCTTGAGCGTCGCGAGACCATTCAAAACAGCGGCGTAATGAGTCGCATTGCGACTCCACGCCACTTCGTCCTTAACCGGAATAATCGAAATCGCCGGGTTGGTCGTTGCCTGTTCGCCGGGACGAAGCACGCGATCGGAACCAGCGTGATTCAAATTCACTTCGCCTTGGATCACGGAGATTCGCGAACCCTTGGTGCCGTTGTTCACCGAGAACGTCGTACCCGTAACTGAAACCAGTGAATCGCCGCTTTCGACAAACAGTTGACCATCTTTTTGTTTCGCGGCTTCGACTACGATGCTGCCGCGATCGAGGTGAATGGTTGTGCCCTTGCCTGTCTTCGTCAGGTACAGTTCCGACCGATCCTTCATCTCGATTAGCGAACCATCGCCGAGACGAACAACAGCACGCCCGTCTTTGGCGGTGCGCACCTTTTCACCTTGTTGCAACTTCGCGCCATTGCCCACTGCTGCCGTGCGCGTGTCAGCGATCTGGTAAACCTGACCTTCGGCGGCCTGCACAGTCGCTTCGAAGTTGCCGTACGGCCAGAACCTTTGCACAAACGGAACGGCCAGCAGTCCGAGACCGATGACGATCGCTGCGGCAACGCCCCAACGCAAGATCACCGGCTGTATCGAGTAGCTCGTCTTGCGCGCGGCGGGTTTGATTGTGCCCGTGCGTTTGGCGCGGGCTTCATTCATTGCCTTGCGGCAGGGGATACACTCGTGTGTGTGGTCAACCAGCAGCAACGAGCGCGCTTCGGAAAGTTTGCCGGCGAGATGTGCCGGAATCAGTGACTGAAAATCTCGACAACTTTCAATTCTGTCGACTGTCGGCATTTGAAACTCAGTCTCGCCCGCTGCAGCGGAAACACGCGCCCAAACACGGTCTGCCGCCGCTGAAACTGCCGCCGGATCGATCTTTTCATTGCGAATCTCGGCAGTGATTTTGTCGAGGATCTGATCTTCGTTATTGCTTCTCATGATGTTTCTCCAGATAGTGCCCAATTTCTTTTCTCAGTTTTGTACGAGCGCGATGGAGGACCACGCCAACTACGAGTGGCGAGGTATTCAAAAATTCCGCGATTTCTTTATTGTCAAAACCTTCGTAATAACGCAGGACAAACATCTCGCCTGCGGTCTTTCCGAGCCTTGAGACCGCCTGGCGAATCAGTTTCTGTAATTCGCGGTCGGCATGAACGGCTTCCGGACTGCGATAACTTCCGGCGATTGCGTCAACTTCATTGTCATCGAGGGCCACGGCTTTTGAGCGGGTGCGGCTGCGCAACAGATCGAGGGATGCGTTTATGGCCGCACGGGAAAGATAAGCTTCAGGATTTTTTGACCAGTCATACTCTTGCTGGCCTTTAACCAACCTAAGAAAGACCGTTTGGAGCACATCTTCGGCGTCGGCGACACTGCCCGTAATTCGTTGTGCGGTCCGAAAAACTCGGCCGTGATGTGCCTGGAACAGAGTTTCCAGCTCGCTGGCGGGTTGTTCTTTCACTAGTCGCAAGGGTTTAAGTGCTGCCTGCAAGGGTGTTCTCCTTCGTCTACACCCTGATAGACGAACGTTTTTGGGAGTTATTAACACCCTTGCGTGCAAATTTATTGTGCCTTTTGTGCCTCTTTGTGGCTAAAAGAGTCAAGGCGTTTCCGCGCTTCGCGAGCCGCGGATGAATGCGGATAAACACGGATTAGTTCGCGCCAGGCGGCGCCGTCGTAGTGAAAGCGTTTGGTTAACTGGTCAAAAATGAAGCCGACGCGCTGGCGGTTGTAGCGATCGAGGCCGGTGTAATTCAGGTAGTAACTAAACTCGGGCGCCTCGCGCGGATCCTTTTTCAAACGCCGTGCGGCGTCGGTGGAGAGTTGTTTGGCGAGCTCTTCGGCGGTATCGCCGAGGAGTAGCAGAACTTCAGGACGCAACGGTGAACGCGTGAAGTGATCGAGAAAGATGCGCGCGCGTGAGATTCGATCGAAGGCTTGCGAATGTTCGATTAAGCGCAGGAGTCGCTGATCGTCTCCGGGGCGCGTTGGGGAAGCAACTGCCTCGCGTTGAATCCAGCCGTGCGTGCGGTTCGTGACGTTCACAAGAAAGAATGTGATTCCGTCGGCGCTTGTTTTCGCTGCTCGGATCGCAACCATTCGTCCACGACCGAGACGGCGGACTAGTCTGCCGTTGAGTTGAGGCGTCGCGCGTAACGCGGCGAGACGTTCGTCGACAACGATCGCGAGACGACCGCCGGCGGGAGGTTTTCTTTGCGCAAGAATCGAGCTCGAGCAGAGAAGTAAAATTAGAAAAATCGTGAGGTTTCGAGGAATCATGAGGTTTCTCCAATCGTGAGGTTTAAATAGGTCTACTAGGTCCTATAGGACCTATATTAACCTTGCTTGCCTACACCGCTGCAATTCTCTCTTTAAAGGCGGCGTGATGGAAATGACAAATCGCAACCGCTAACGCATCAGCAGCGTCGTGCGGCGACGGCACACTCTTCAACGCGAGCAGCAATCGCACCATCTCCTGCACCTGGTGCTTCTCTGCGTTTCCATAACCAACAACCGTCTGCTTGATCAATCGCGGCGAGTATTCGTGAATCTCAAGCGCCGCACGCTCCGCAACCAGCAACACCACACCGCGCACTTGCCCGAGTTTCATACTGACCTTCACGTTCGTCGCGAGAAACGCATCTTCAAGCGCACACGCATCCGGACGATGTTGCGCAATCACTTCTTCAAGCGCATTGCACATCCGCAACAAGCGCGCCGAAAATTTCATACTCGACGGCGCACGCACAGCGCCAAAATCCACGAGCGAATAACGGCGTCCATCACCTTCGACAACGCCCCATCCCATCGTCTGGCTTCCCGGGTCGATACCTAAAACGCGCATCGCCGCGCAGTATACCAATAGATCTTTGTGCTTTGTGCTTTGTATTTTGCCGAAAAACAAAGCACAAATTACCAAGTACAGCGCACAAATGATATTCTGAAGTTACCTTTAAGTTAGCCCCCTGCTTGGTTGTGTAAACGTTTGTAAACGTCTGCCCGATGAGTGAGTTGTTCGAATCGCTGGCGTCATTATTCCGTAAGCCTGCGGATTATGCTGATGAAAAGCCTTTTCAGGCTGAGTTCTTCAGTGTCGAACGTCTCGAGCAATACGCTCAAACACTCGCCACCGAACACCAGACCATCACGAAAAAGGGCCGCGCCCAACTTCTTCCCCGACTCGAAGACAACGGCCACAAACTCGAAGCCGCATACAAAGCACTCGTCGAAGCGCTGCGCGAAGGCCGCGCAATCTCACCCGCGGCGGAATGGCTGGTAGACAACTACCACATCATCGAAGAACAACTGCGCGAGATTCGTCAGGATCTTCCAAAAAGCTACTATCATGAACTCCCTAAACTCGCCGAAGGTGAACTCGAAGGCTTCCCGCGAATCTACGCAGTCGCGCTCGAACTGATCGCACA
>DATEWS010000862.1:0-4642 GCA_035257785.1 Pyrinomonadaceae bacterium | reverse complement strand
TCCATACCATAACTCTGAATCTTCTTCACTGATTCGAGCAGGTTACCTCGGTTTTGTGACTTCTGAGCTTCTTTCAAACTCTCTTCTACCGGAGTCTCGATGCCAAGGAATACGCGTCTAAAGCCGGCTTCACGCATATCCTCGAGCAACGGCTCATCGTCTGCCAGATTTACGCTTGATTCAGTCAGGAGAGAGAAAGGATAACCATTTCGTTTCTGCCACTCTGCGAGTTCGGGCAGCAGCAGCCTGACATTCTTTTTGTTGCCGATGAAGTTATCGTCGACGATGAATACGGTGCCGCGCCAGTTAAGATCCCGCAATGCTTCAAACTCAGCCAGCATTTGTTGAATACTCTTGGTTCGTGGCACGCGCCCGTAGATTTCAATGATGTCACAAAACTCGCAGGAGAACGGACAACCGCGTGAATACTGCACGCTCATTGCGCTATAGCGCTTCAAACTCGCCAGGTGAAAGTGCGCGACAGGAGTTACCGCCAGCGGTGGACGCTCGCCTGCCTGATAGCGCTGTTTTGCAACTCCGGCCGCCAGGTCCTTAACGAATTGCGGCAACGTAGTCTCCGCTTCTCCGACGAAGATGTGATCCGCGTCTGGCAGATCCTCGATGGTCGTTGTGACGTACGGACCACCAAGCACTACCCGTTTCCCAGATGATTTGCAGCGTTTCACGACTTGCTTGAGCGAATCCTTCTGCACCAGCATTGCCGTGGCGAATACCATGTCGGCCCATTCGATGTCGGCGGTCTTTAGCGACTCAACATTTAGATCAACCAGTCGCCGCTCCCAGTCCGACGGTAGTAACGCGGAAACGGTTAATAACCCCAGTGGTGGAAATGCGCATCGCTTACCCTCAAATGGCAGCGCGTGTCGAAAACTCCAATAAGTATCGGGAAACTCCGGATTAATTAACAAAACTCTCATAACAACACGCTCCTGACTTCACGCTGCTGGTCCATGTTCTGGGGCAATGACTAACCGCGAGCCGCCTGCGGTTCGCGCCCCCATGCGGCGCAACCAGCGGAAATGGGACAAGAGTCCCGCACGAAAGGAGGCGTGCTCACCATATCTCAATCCAAAATCACGACAGGTCTGTTCCACGAGTTTTGAGATGGCAGGGTAATTGACGTGACATACGCGAGGGAAAAGGTGATGTTCGATCTGAAAATTCAAACCACCCAGGAGCCAACTCTCGACTCTGCTGCGTCGAGCGAAATCCACAGTGGTTTCGACCTGATGAATCGCCCAGGCATTTTCCATCGAGCCGGAGTCATGTTGCGGCAATGGGAACTCCGCCTCTTCAACGCAATGAGCAAGTTGAAACACAACGCTGACAACCACGCCCGCAAGCCCGACTATCAAAACGTAGAACAGGAGCACTATCCAGAGGGGATGGACCAGAAGCGGCAATCCAAAAGCCAAGGTCATGAACAGCGCTTTACCGCCGATAAACCCGGCGAGTTCCCACCGTTTCGGCCGGGGCATTCGCGTGGCTCCGATCCGGCCAAGAATCACGTCGCGGAAATCATCGTATAAATGCCACTTGATGACGTTCAGTCCGTAGAGCGGCCACAAATAAAAATGCTGCCAGCGATGAAGTCCGAATCTCTGTTGATGTGGCGTTAACCGGCCGAAAAAAGAAATGTCAATATCGGCATCATGGCCCGTGATGTTTACGTAAGTATGATGTACGACTACGTGTTTCCAGTGCCATACGTAAGAACTGGCGCCTATTAGATCCATCGTCATGGCCGCCAACCGGTTGATCCAGGCGTGATTTGAATAAGAGTGATGGCTGCCGTCGTGTTCAATATTGAAGCCAATCGCCGCCATTGCCAGGCCAAGCAGAACCGCTAAAGGCAAAGCTTGCCACCACGATCCGGCCACGAACACGAGCAATGAATAGAACCCACTAAAGACGACTAGAATAATTGCGGTTTTCAAATACATTGCGAGACAGTCGCGTTGACTGCGATTGGAACTGCGAAAATAGTCATCGACTCTTCGCCTCAACTCCTTATGGAAAGTACTGTCTCTCCGGAAAGTTAACCGGCTTTGACCAACATCGCGAATATCATTAATAGGCATATCTTAAAACTCCTGACCAAGCACTTGGATGCTCTCACCACGCTATGTTACGCATCACACATTGCAACTTCGTTTCAAACGGCGGGGTAATGCTGATGTGACAAAAAGATTACAAGCAGTGAGCAGAGATGTCGCGCTGGACGCCTTGCCTCAAAAATGTAATCGCAAACAGCAGAAGAGCACAAAGTTTTTGGCGAGGACATTTGTGCCCTTTGTGCGCATTTGTGGCCAGGAGAACTCCCCGGTGGGCAACTCCAGGCGCGGGAGCGCGCGCAGTAATGAAAAGTCAGCTTAACAGCAGGCGAGAATTACCGTATGTGCGTTAACACACATAAGAGAAGTTCACATTAGGGATATCTCGAAGTTTGGACAGAACTCAATTCAGATAGGCATCCGTTTCGGCTTTAATGATCGCGTAACAGTGGCAGGATTTCGCTTCAAGGCCCCGGCGATTAAGAATTGTAATCACTCCTCGGCTGTAACGAATTAGTTTGCCGGACTGTAGCGCGCCGGCGGCCTTGCTTACGCCTTCACGCCGGACGCCCAACATGTTGGAGAGGAATTCCTGGGTCAACGGAAATTCCTCCAATCCCAGACGATCGTTTGTCATCAATAGCCAGCGCGCCAGTCGGGCGTTAACCAAATGAAAGCGATTGCACGCAGCTGATTGAGAAACCTGAGTTAGTAGAGAGTGCGAATAACGATGCAGGAGGCGATGAAAATTGCCAAGCCGGTTTGCTTCCGTGCGTACAGCCGCCGAACTCATTCTCATTGCTGTGCCCGAGCCTTGCACCAGTGCGCGTGTTGACGAAGAACCGACCCCCATAAAGACGGCCAGGCCGGCCATACCTTCATTTCCCACCATTCCTACCTCAAGCCCCGATGTCTCTGATAGTTCTGAAATCAAGGAGATTATCGATTCGTTAGGAAAATATACGTACTTAATCACGTCGCCGGGTTCGTACAACTCCTCCCCGAAAACCAAACTGACGGTCGTCAACTTGGGCAACAAACGCTTGTATTCATTTTTCGGAAGCGTGGCGAGCAGCCGGTTGACACCCGGATTGCCATTAGTGCTAGTTAAAAAGGCCAATGTTGTAGACTCCTGGTACGCATACCGCCCATCACGCTAAACAATACCTAGCCCCAGGTCTGTGCGCCAACACACATACCGCCTGATGCGAAGGGCCGACAGAAAGCTAGTTAGCATTTGATGAAGGTTGACCGTTATGTGCGTTAGCACACACATGTGTTATAGTGCTGCGCGAAGCAACAGCCTGCTTTGACATTTGGATCGAGTCTTTCCTCTTCCTCTTGCCCCTTTGCGCAATTCAGCCGCAGATGAAAAGGCTTGACATTAGTTCGAACCGGAGATTGGAAGATGAAGATCCTGCTCTACAATCCAGATAATGGCGTCACTCGCAACTTCATGCCGCACCTCTGGATGTTTCTCCTGCAAGCCCTTACTCCACCACAGCACGAGGTTGTTCTGATCGATGCCAATGCCCGTCCAATGAGTGATGACGAGATAGTTCAGTTTGTGCGTGAGCAGAAGATAGAGTTGGTTGGCATCGGCGCAATGACCAGAATGATTGAGAAAGCCTATCGAGTCGCCGATGCGATCCGTATGGCAGGCGTGCCAGTGGTGATCGGCGGTCCACACGTCACCGAAGTTCCTGACGAGGCGCTGGGTCGAGATGGAGGACCGCGCCACGCTGACGCAATCGCACTCGGTGAAGCGGATGAAACCTGGCCGCGGATAGTTGAGGATGTTGCCCGTGGTGAACTCAAAGATATCTATGAGCCTGTTGATGAAACCGGTAAAGAACGGAAACCGAGCCTTCAGCCTTACCCCGCAATTCCCTGGGACACGCTAAATCTCGATCAATTTAATTTCTTTCCGCGTTTCGTGCGGCCTTTACTATCGCACGTTGGGCCGCATTGGCGCTCGCTGCACATTGTGCCGATCGAGTCAGGGCGAGGCTGTCCTTATGGTTGTGAGTTTTGCACCGTCACCGGATTCTTCGGTGACTCAATCCGCTTCCGCACAAATCAAAGTATCGTTGACGAACTACTGACGTTAAAGGCCCGTGCTAAAGCTGAAGGCGGAGTGATCTCTGTGTTCTTCGTTGATGACAACTTTGCCATCAGCATCAAACGAACAAAATCACTGTTGCGAGACATCATCGCTGCCGGTGCGCAAATCCCATGGATCGCGCAGATTAGCGCAAATCTTTTACGCGACCAGGAGCTGGTTGATCTGATTGCCGAATCCGGTGGAAAGGTCATCTTTATCGGGATGGAGTCGATTGACCCGGTTAATCTGGCCGATGTTAAGAAGGGATTCAACAAGCCCGAAGAATACACGGGCGTGCTCCAACGTCTTGCTGGGCGCAATATCTACGCGATTACTTCCTTCATAATCGGTATGGATAACGACACACCCGGCGTGGCCGAGCGGATACTTGAACAGCTTCGCAGCTGGCCTCCGGGCTTGCCGGTCTTCGGCCAACTCACACCCTTTCCATCTACACCGCTGT
>DATEWS010000861.1:0-4218 GCA_035257785.1 Pyrinomonadaceae bacterium | reverse complement strand
GAGACGTAGTGTTGGGTGGACAATTCGTTTAGCTCATCCAGCAACGTGAGGGCTTCGCTTCGTTTTCCCGAGAGCGCATACGTGCGTGCGAGTAAGATGCGAGGCAAGGTACTTGTTCGAGAAAGTTGAATCGCTTTCTGGAAAGTGGCGATTGCCTCGTCATATCTGCCGCACTCTTCGTAGACCAGACCGATTTGCCAGTGCGTGTAAACGAAACTCCGGTCTAATTCGAGATTACGCTTAAAGTGGACCAGTGCCTCTTCATTGCGTCTTGCCAGGTAGAGCACCAGACCAATGTTCGAACCGACAGGCAGCGAGAGCGGATCGAGGCTCAGAGACGACTGCATCTCTTCGATTGCTTCATCCAAACGTCCGAAGGCAGCGAGAAAAATAAAGGCATACCAGTGATGCGCTACTGCATAATCCGGCTTCAGTTCAAGAGCCCGGTTGAATTCGCGTTTGGCCGCGATCCAGTTCCAGTCGTAGTTGGCGAGACAATATCCCAGGGAAGCATGAGCCTCAGCTAACGTGTCGTCGATCTCGAGTGCTCGCTCGAGAGCCTCTCGCGCCTTGGGATAGGCTTCCTTTGGCGCCAGCGTTGCGATACCAAAACCGCCGATGACGAGATATGAATCTGCGAGTCCGACGTAGGCCAACGCAAACGTGGGATCTGCATCGATGGCTTTCTTGAAGTATTCGATCGCGTTCCTGACGTCTTCATCATTACGCTTGTTCCAGCAGAACCGTCCCTTGAGATACGCGTGGTATGCCTCGACGTTCTCAGTTGGGCGCTTATGATCGATTGCGTGACTCGACGATTTCGGCTTACCGGAATCACTTGTATCGAGCGAGCGCTCCAGCTCTTGTTCGAAGTCCAGTCGTTGAGAGAGGTTTTTCAGATCAGCCAGGAACTCTCTGGCTGTTTGATAACGTTCGTCTCGATCCTTCCGGAGTGCTTTCTTGATGATCCACTCCAACTCCGTCGGCACTTCCGGCCGGTACCGCGGCAGCGGCACAGGTTCTTGACCAAGAATCGCAACCATCACGTCAGAGTTGGTAGGTCCTTCAAACGGCGGACGTCCTGCCACCATTTCGTAAAGGACGACACCGAGACTCCAGATATCGGTGCGCGGATCGATAGCAAGTCCACGTGCTTGCTCCGGCGATAAATACGGCGTCGTTCCCATCACGATTCCCGGCTCTGTTTGGAATAAAGTGATCGCTTCAGAAACTGCTGCTTTCCGTTCGCTTAATTTCGCGAGGCCAAAATCGAGGACTTTCACGAAGTCGTTCGCACGCATCATTACGTTTTCAGGTTTGATGTCTCGATGGACGATGCCGGCTTCATGCGCGGCGAGTAGTGCCGCGGCTACGCTGCCGGCGATGTGCAAGCTTTCGGCGATTGAGAGTGGCGCCGTTGCCATGCGCTGGCGAAGCGTTTGCCCGTCGATGAATTCGAATACGATGTAGTGCAGGTGGTCTAACTGTCCGATTTCATAGATCGTGATGATGTTTGGATGGCTGAGCGCCGATGCTGCCTTGGCTTCGAGTTGAAAACGACGCACACGCTCTGCATCTTTCGTGAAATGCTCGGGCAAGGCTTTGAGCGCGACTTTGCGTCCGAGGCGTTTGTCTTCTGCGAGATAGATATCACCCATGCCGCCCGAGCCGAGACGGCGAATGATTTCGTATGGACCAATCCTGGCGCCGGGAACGAGACCTGTTTGCGTGAGCGAATCTGACAATACCTCATATGCGGGCGATTCGATGAAGTCGCCCGAGCGCGCGTGTGAGTCGATCAGTGCGTCGACTTCGGCACGCAAGTCGGAATCACCAGCGCAGGCTTCGTCGAGGTACGACTCTCGTTCGAGCGGATCACGCTCGAGTGCTTTTTCAAGTACCGCTTTAATCTGCTGCCATCGTTCGGGGGTCATAGCAGTGGATCAACTTTGTTTCAAGAGTCGGCTTTAAACCGTACAGCGCCAAAGGCGCGAAATATAATAGCCAGGGGTAAGCGCTGAGCAGAGCGAAGCGCGTCGACCCTGGTTCGATGAATCAAATTGAACAGCGAGCACTGAAAGTGCGAAATATCATCGATATTTATTCCGCTCTTTCAGAGCTTCACGGCATTTACGCGTTTGTCCACGGGCGACGCGCCTCGCTCTGCTCGGCGCTTGCCCGGGCTATCATATTCCGCGCCTTTGGCGCTACGCAGAGAGAGATCCTGAAAGCCCAGTGGATCCTTACCGGTTTGCCAAATTGCGATAAAGCCAGGCCTTTGCAGTGCTCCATTCACGTTTGATTGTCACGGGCGAGACGTGCAGAACTTCTGCTGCCTCCTCAACAGTTAGACCACCAAAAAATCGGAGTTCAACGATGCGGCTCTGTCTCGGATCGATTAGCTCCAACTCCTTCAGCGCTTCATCCAAAGCGATCACCACCGACGCTTTCTGCTGCGAGACTACAAGCGCGTCGTTCAACTCGAGTTTATCCGCGCCGCCGCCTCTTTTTTCGCAGGCGTGACTGCGCGCGTGGTCCACGAGAATCGTGCGCATGAGTTGAGCGGCGATGCCGAAGAAGTGCGCCCGGTTTTGCCACTGCATTCTTTTGCGATTAGCTAGCCGCACGAAGGCCTCGTTGACGAGCGCAGTGGTTTGCAGAGTGTGGCCCCGGCGCTCTCCTCTCATGTAGTGATGCGCGAGACGCCGTAACTCGTGTTCGACGATCGGCACCAACTTGGCGAGGGCTGCCTGGTCCCCGTTACTCCAGTCAATCAGCAACTGCGTCACGTCGTGTGTCTGGGCTTCCACCATGTCAACAGGCCTCACGAGGCGAATTCTATCTCAGGCTGCTCAACGCTCAAAAAAAATCCCGGCGCCGTGAGCCGCTTTTCTCGCAAATCTCGCTTACACGGTGAACGTCACTCGTGAGGTGAACATTGATGACAACTTACGTTCTTATCGAATCAAGAGACCCGTTCGAGTCGCGCGACACCGAATTTGTCGAACAGACGGCCATCGCCCTTAAGGAACGTGGCCACGCGGTCACAGTCTTTCTTGTCCAGAACGGCGTGCTCGCGGCCCGAAAAACCACCGGTCGACTGCGCCGTCTGGGAGAAGCGGGCGTGATATTGCTCGCCGATGACTTCTCGTTGCACGAACGCGGCATTAAACCCGATGAGCTGGCCCAGGGTATCGAAGCATCGGGAATTGACCGGCTCGTCGACGCGGTTGCGCAGGCAAACACGAAAGCGATCTGGCATTAGTTCAGTAACACAAAGGAGGAACTATGGAGGAGCGAACCCTGACGCTTGCACTGATGGATCCGCCATATGAATCGGCCAATTCGACCACTGCGTTGCGAATCATTTCCGCTGCGTTGGACCAGGGTATCAATGTCAATGTGTTTGCTTACGAGGGTGCTGTTTGCCTGCCGCTGAAGGACCAGGCGCCGCACGCCAACCCCGTAAAAGGAACGAGCATTGACGAAGAAGAACATCCCACAACCAAAGCGTTCGTGAGCTCGCTGCTCGCGATGGGCAACGACAAGCCGCGACTGACGTGGGTTAACTGCGGTCTGTGCGTGGACGAACGTGGCGCAGCAAACGTCGTCGACGGTGTGCGACGCGGCAGTCCTGCTGATTTCTTCAAGATGGCGACTGAATCAACCAACACTCTGGTCATTCCGACCAAATGAGCAGGAGGTGAGTATGAAGATTTTGAATATCGTCGAAACAGCTTACCGCGCCACCCTGGAAGAACAGGACGACACGATCCTGTGGCTCAGCGGCGCCCTTAAGAATGCCGGCGCTGAGCTTGGCGTGATGTTGAGGTCAAACGCCGTCAACTATCTCGTGCCGCAGGAATGTCCGCCCATCACGATTGGAACTATCGGCATCAATCATCCAGCTCAACCTAACGAAGACCTTAGGAGACTCCAGGAAAAAGGTGTTCCTGTTTTTGCAATTCGCGAGGACCTCGAAGAGCGCGGCGTGAATGTTTCAAGCTGCATCCAGGGGGTGAAGTTCATCCACCGGACCGATGTTGCGCTCCTGATGGACGACTACGATCAAGTTTGGCACTGGTAATCAACTACGAAGGAGACCCGAAATGAAAAAATTACTCTTATCAATAGTTGTTTTGAGCTTAATGGGCGCCGCGCTTCCGGCGCCGGCGAATGAACTCTCCCCGGAAAATCTTTCCGATCTCGCGCGAGCAC
>DATEWS010000860.1:0-6514 GCA_035257785.1 Pyrinomonadaceae bacterium | reverse complement strand
AGCAGCCACTAAGACTTCGACGCAAACAACTCCGACGAAGCCGGCGCCCAAGTCGATGAAGGCAAAATACGAGGGCGGCGTGTTTGGTTACAGAAACACGATGGAAGGTACGTTGATTTTTGACGACGAAAACAACCGGCTGCTCTTCAAAGACAAGAAACCACCGAAAGAAATTTTTATTCCGTACGCTGCCATCAACCAGGCCTACGCTGATACACAAAAGAAGCGGCCGGGCGCGGCGACTGTTGCCAGTCACATACCTTATGGTGGCCTCGCTGGTCTCATTAAGACAAAGGTCCGGTATCTGACACTGCAATTCGAAGATCCGGATTCAAAGGTCAGCGGCATCACGAGTTTCAAACTGGACAATCGAGATTTGCTCGAATCGGTGTTGGTGACGCTTGCCGAGAAGACAGGAATGACTAAGCGCGGTGATATTTACGTGAGGAAGAAGGACGAGGCCAAAGCCACACCGTAAGGCTACAGGATTGAAAGCTTGTAATCGCGCTTGGCGCCCGCGGTGAGTGAGCGGCAGAGATTCAGATTGTGCGCGGCGTCGTCGAAGCGACCATTCGATGCTTTGAGCGCGAAGATAAATTCCTGTTCCGCTTCTTTGAAAAATCCGAGTTGCGCGAGCATCACGCCCAGATTGTTATGACTCGCAGGAACGTGTTCGCCGGCACGCGCGGCTGCTTCGCGAAACAACGTCGCGGCTTTCTGAAACTCACCTGCCTTTGCTTCGAGCAATCCCAGTCTATACGTAGCACGCGCAAGCTCACCGTGTGATGCGCTCAGCGCTTGTTCATAAGCTACCTTTGCTTCGCTGATCTTGCGTTGATCTTCAAGCGCGACGCCGAGTGCGTACGAGGCCTTTGGATAGTTGCCTTGTTTCAACTCAACGGCGCGTTTGTAAAACTCGATGGCGTCGTCAGTTTGCCAGAGCTCGTAATAACAGACGCCGATGTTGTAAATCGCTCGCGCGTAGGCATCGCGCTCGCTAGTTGAAACTTTGCTGTATTCGTCAATCGCGAGCTTGTACTTCTCCTGCGCCACGAGCGCGTCACCGCGACGCAGAATAGATTTCGAATCAATTGGTTGTGCGCTGGTGAGGGAGGCCGTTGCCAACAAAAAGATAGTTGCAAAGTAAAGATTTTTCATGAGGACAGTTTGAGGGAAAACTGGACCAGTGGTCTTTCCGGTTCTTGCTGGCGTTGACTGTTCTTGCTGTTGTTTAGACTAGCCGCGTGCGGTAGGAATTCGGCGTCGTTCCCGTAACCCGGCGAAACAGGCGGGTGAAGTGACTTTGATGACTAAATCCTGAACGCAGACTGACTTCGATCAGCGGCAAATCGCGTTTGGCCAACAACGCTTTAGCGCGCTCGATGCGAAACTTAATGAGGTACTGGTGCGGTGTCGTGCCGGTGGTTCGTTTGAACTCACGCGCGAAGTGAAAACTACTCATGCCCGCGACGTGGGCCAGTTCAGCGAGTTTTATGTCGCGTCCGTAGTTCTCGCCAATGAATTCTGTAACGTGGCGCAGCTTCACCGCCGACAAGCCGCCAGTGAAAGTCAACGGTCGCGTGCTTGGAACCGAGTAGTAGCGCAGCAGATGGACCGCGAGCACATTTCCCAACGATTCGGCATAAAGACGGCCGCTCAAACCTTCCGAGTCGAGCTCACCCAGCAACGCCATGCCGACGCTGTTTATGACCGTGTCGCGACGCGTGTAGCGCTCGGCAATTTCAAAACTGCCGGCGAGGTGCGCCTCTGAAGCAGCTTTGCTGATGAGCGATGGATCGAGATACAACGCGAGGTGTTCTGAATTTGCTTCCAACACTGCCTGGTGATCGAGGCCCGCGGGTACGATGCAGATGTTCCCTTTCCTCTGCGTACCGCTCATGCCAATGCCACTACCGGTGATCAGTTCACCTCTACAACCGTCAGTCAGCGACAGCAGGATGACGTGTTCGCGATGACGATGCCGCGGCAACTCACCGGGACGAAGCTGGCAGTGTTCGAGCCTGATGCCGTCCCACGCAGCTTTCCGCTTGCGCACTACCGCCAAGGTTTGGTCGCCGACGTCCATGTTAAGCACGTGCTCGACTGCTCTGACGTTTTGTTATTGAAAGCAACGGCGCGCCCGCGGCAGTCGCATACCTGTCGAGCCGTTCGCGAATCGCTTCGCGCGCGCGTTTGAAAGCGCGCCCGTCGCCGTAAAGCTGGAACGCCCAGTTGGCGCCTAGTTCGAGTGAGTTGAATTCGAAAGCGAGTTGAGTAGCGTCGATGTCTTTGTTCAGTTGTCCGGCGTTTTGTGCTTCGACGATCGCATTGCGCAGAGTGGAGAGCCACTCTTTCATGATCTCCGCGATGCGGTCGCGCACTGGACCAGGTCGACTGTCGAATTCGGCCGCCGCGGCAGCAAAGAAGCAGCCACCACGAAACACGCCGCTCTGCACGTAGGCAAGCCAGATGTCGCAGAGTTTCCAGAGTCGCAGCAGGCCTTGCGCCGACTCGAACGCCGGTTTGATGACTTCGCGAATGAAGATCGCGCGCGCGGCTTCGACAGTTGCTACTTGTAGATCTTCCTTCGAGCCGAAGTGAGCGAAGAGCCCGCTCTTGCTCATCGACAGTTCGAGCGCCAGCCGGCCGATGGTTAGACCTTCAAGTCCCTCGGCGGAGGCGATATGCACTGCCGTCTCGAGAATAGCCCTGCGCGTGCGCTCACCCTGTGCCTTCCTGCTCATGAGCCGGAAGTATATAGCACGAACGTTCGTTTTACGCCACAATAAATCACAAAGGCACAAAAAGCACCAAACGTTTGAAGACGAAGCTTTCTTTTATGTGCCTTGTGTGCTTTTTGTGGCTAGTTCTTCGTGACGCCGTTCCAGACCATGCGATGGAAGAGTTGGTCCATCTCTGCGGGAGACTCGCGCATCCCGCGATCGAGCCACCACGTCAACAACGACAACAGCGCACCCGCATGTGTGAACGCAATTGCCGGAAGTTCATGCGGCGGAATTGAACGGCCAAGAGGCAGCTCGGCGAGGCGGCGTTCAATGCCGCGCGCGAAATGTCCGCGCGCCAGGTCCATATTCTCCTGAAACTTGCCTGACTTCACGAGGGCCTTGAAGAACGGTTGTACGTCCGCGAGATGAGTGAAGAACTCCTCCACTGGAAAAACACGATCCGATTTGTCGCCCTCGTGCGAAAGTGCCATCGAGATCGCTTCAAAAAACTCTTCCGCATCGCTCATCAGCAGATCATCCTTGTCGCTGTAGTGCGTGTAAAAAGTTGAGCGACTGACGTTGGCGCGGTCCAGAACGTCCTGGACCGTGATCGTGTCGAACGGTTTCTCCTGCATCAGCGCCACCAGCGCATCGCCCAACGCGTCGCGCGTTCGTCTGACGCGAGCATCGGTCTTGTCCTTCGATGGGGCAAGGTGCAGTTGCTTGTTCTCGGACATTCGCTACCTCTTTGTTCGATTACAACTGTTGGAACGATCATACCGCTGGACAGAAAAACCATCCACAGATTACACAAGTGGACCTATGATCTCTTTACAACACGTCTCAAAGACTTACGAAACACCGGCGGGAAAGTTTGCTGCACTGACGTCGATCGATCTCAACATCGAGGCGGGGCAGTTTGTCGGCATCGTCGGAAAGTCAGGCAGCGGCAAGTCGACGTTGCTCAACATGGTCGCTGGTATCGATCGACCTTCTTCCGGCTCAGTCAACGTTGCGGGCGCCGAAATTCATGGTCTGTCGGAAAACAAACTCGCACTCTGGCGCGGGCGAAACGTCGGCTTCGTGTTTCAGTTTTTTCAACTGTTGCCGACGCTCACCGCCGCGGAGAACGTGATGTTGCCGATGGACTTCGCGAAGAGTTTTCCCTTTCGCGAACGTCGCAAACGCGCGGTTGCCTTGCTTGAACGCGTCGCGGTCGGCGCACACGCAGACAAACTACCTGCAACTCTCTCCGGCGGCGAGCAACAACGCGTCGCCATTGCGCGCGCACTCGCAAACGAACCGCCGCTCGTCCTGGCTGACGAACCAACCGGAAATCTCGATTCAGTCACAGCCATCGCCATTCTCGATCTGTTTCGCGACATGGCCAATCAAGGCACGACGGTCGTGATCGCGACTCACGAAGCCGGCATCGCACGCGTTATAGATCGCCGTGTCGAGATCTCCGACGGCGCTCTCGTCAATCAATGAATACGCTCTGGCGCAAAGCAATTCGCGACTTCTGGCACGAGCGCGCTCGCACCACGCTCGTCGTGCTCGCCATCGCGCTCGGGATCGCAGCATTCGCAGCCGTGCTTTCTTCGTACGCGATTCTCACGCGTGAACTCGATCGCGGTTATCTCGCTACGAATCCAGCTTCGGCAGTGATCCGCGTCGATTCGGTTGACGATGATTTGATCAAAACGATCTTGCAGAATCCGGAAGTGAGCGACGCAGAGCCACGCCGGACGATCAGCGGTCAGATCAAAGCCGGACCGGTGCAATGGCGCAACCTGATTCTGTTTGTGGTCCACGACTACGGCAACATTCGCGTCAGTCGCCTCGTTCCGGAAAGCGGCGCGTGGCCACCGTCAGCCGGCGAAATCCTGATCGAGCGCGATGCTTTTGACGTTGCGCGAGCAAAGATCGGCGATGCGGTAATAGTGAAGACTGCGAACGGCGTTGAGCAACCGCTTGCGATTAGCGGCAGCGTTCACGACGTGGGCCAGGCGCAGGCGCGGATGGAGAACATCGTTTACGGCTACATCAATCTCGCGACCCTGGTCCAACTCGGTGAAGATCCGACGCTCAATCAAATAAACATTCTCGTCGCGCGCGACAGGTTTGATGAAGACCACATCAGGCGAGTCGTTGCTGAAGTTGAGAAAGTGATCAAGAGCCGCGGTCATCAGGTTATTCGTACCGATGTGCCGCGTCCCGGCAAGCATCCGCATTCGGATCTCACCGGCATTTTGCTTTTGGCGATGTCGAGCTTCGGACTTTTTGTACTCGTGCTCAGCGGCATTCTCGTAATCAATTTGTTGACAGCGATGATGGCGTCGCAAGTGCGCCAGATTGGCGTGATGAAGGCGATTGGCGGCACGGGTGGGCAGATTGCGCGCATTTACTTCGGCCAGGCGTTGTTTCTCGGCATCGCGGCCGTGATTGTTTCGGTGCCGTTGGGCGTAGTCGGAAGTCGCGCGTTGTGTCGTTACATGGCCTATTTTCTCAACTTCGATATCAACAGTTTTGCAGTGCCGATTTGGGTTTACCTCGCCGTAGTCCTCGTTGGCATCGCGGTGCCTTTGCTTGCCGCAGCACTTCCGGTTCTGCGAGGAGTGCGAGTTCCGGTTCGCGTAGCGCTCTCGAACTTCGGTTTGTCGCAGACGAGTTTCGGCGCGAGCGCTTTTGATCGCGCCCTCACGCGAATCGGTGGAACGTTTAGTTTGATTGTCCTCGCCATTCGAAATAGCTTTCGGCGGCGTGTCCGACTTGCATTGACGCTTTTGACTCTCGCTGCGGGCGGTCTGTTTTTCATGCTCGCGCTGAACGTGCGCTCCTCGATGATGAATACGTTGGACCACATGTTCGAGGCGCGAAAGTTTGACTTGAGCGTTTCGTTTGCGAATCCGTATGAACTCGAGAAGATTGAGAGAGCCGTAAGTTACACGCGGGGAATCAAGCATGCTGAAGGTTGGTTCACAACGGAAGGTTCGTTGAGTGATCGTTTCACTGTTGTGGCGCTGCCGCCGGACACGCAGCTGCTGAATCCGGAGATTATCGAAGGCAGGAATCTCGCGCCGGGCGACACGCACGCGATTGTCGTTAACAATGCGTTGGCCAGCCGGGAGCCAAAGATGCGCGTGGGCCAGACGGTTGTGATGCGCGTTGCGGAAGTCGAATCAACGTGGCGCGTGGTCGGAATTGCACGAGAAGCGTTCTCGCCGGCGGTGGCTTACGTGCCGCTGACTTTCATGCAGCAACTGTATCCCGGACGCGTAAACAGTCTGCGTCTGGCGTTGGTGAATAACGATTGGGACGCGATCAGTCTCGTCCGAACGGATCTGGATCGGAACCTCGAGCGCGAAGGAGTGCGAGCGCGCAGTAGCGCGAGTACGTCGGAGACGCGGTTCGCTTTCGATCAGCACATGTTGATGATTTATATGTTTCTGATTGTCATGTCGGCGATCATCGGTGGTGTTGGTGGGTTAGGGTTGATGACGACGATGAGCCTTAACGTGTTCGAGCGACGGCGTGAGATGGGCGTGATGCGGGCGATCGGTGCTACGCCGCGGATCGTGTGGTTGATGATTGTGGCCGAGGGCGTTGTGATTGGACTGTTGAGTTGGACCATCGCGGCGCTGCTGGCGTGGCCGATCAGCAAGGCGCTCGGAAACCTGCTGGTGCGGTTGGTTATCCACGGCGGGTTGGATTTTACGTTCGAGACGCGCGGGCTTTTGATCTGGATGCTTGTATCGATTGGGTTGAGTGCGTTGGCGAGTTTTTTG
>DATEWS010000859.1:0-2793 GCA_035257785.1 Pyrinomonadaceae bacterium | reverse complement strand
TAGGGCTCGTTCCCAACGCCCTCCGCATCCGCGCCTATCGCATCCGCCTCGGCCTTCAGGAATGTGTGGAGAAATGTGTCGAACGGTCAGGGGATGAAATAAGTGGCGGTTTCAAGTCATAGAGATTAGAGGCTTCGGTATCGCCTGGGAGATCGCAAATTGACCGCGAATATTGATAAGCAAGAGATGAAAGACTACCTGCTTGGCAAGTTAGACGCAGAACGCCGGGCGGCTATCGAAGAAAGTATTCTGTGTGATCCGGGGATTTACGAAGAAGTTTCGGTCGCTGAAGAAGACTTAATCGACCAGTACATAACTAACAATTTATCACCTTCTGAGAGGCAACAGTTTGACAATCATTTTTTGATCACGGCTGAACGTCAAAATAATTTGCGTTTTGGCCGTTTGCTAAGGCGATATCTGAACTCCCAACCGATTATCGTTCCTCCTGACGATATTCCGGTATCCGCACTTCGCCAGGACGAGATACACGCTCCCGCGACTAAATTCTTTGCGTTCGCCCCCGGCTCATTTGCCAGGGGCGCGACCCTCGCCGTCTCAGCGGCAGTCGTCGTCGGCCTCCTGTTACTCGTGCTGTTTTGCTGGCGCGCAAATAAAAAACCTGCGCAACAGGCGGTCCAGGAGAGCTCCTCCTCGAGTTCAGTAAACGTAGTCCAGCTTGCTCCCGCCTCGTTGCGTTCCGAAGGCGCCACTCCGCGCGTAAAAGTTCCTCCCAAAGGCGTCAGTGTCCGGTTCGACATGGAAGTGACCAATCCTCACTTCCATAACTACAAGTCGGAACTTTTTCGCGAGAATGAATCCCTACAAACTGCGGACGAGTTGAAAGCGGAATCAAACGGCGCGCAGCACGTTGTTCCATGGACAATCACGGGTGACGTGCTCAGTCCGGGAGACTACAAAGTCCAGCTCAAGGGCGTTGTAGAGTCGGGACAGGATGAATACATCGACAACTATTCCTTCCGAGTGGTCAAAAAATAATTTTTTTGAAATGTTTGGCCATACCGAGTCATAACAATTGAAGCGTTCGGATAAAGAACCTCGGGATGAGGCGACCGGGCGCTCGTGTTGGAGAGAAAACACCCCACGCAAAACGAAGCTCCTCACCCCTCTAAGGCAGCCTCATTAAGTGAAGGCGAGCGGCACTTTGGACTGCCGCTCGCCATATTTATTAGCCACTTTATTAGCCACCAACAGGCGCACAACAAATTTTCTAGAATTCGTTTTGTGTCTCTTTGTGGCTGATTCTGTTTGTGCCTTTGTGGCTACTGTTTTCGAATGTAGTTTCGGTGCACCCAGCCGTCCTTTTGCTCGCGGTCCTGCGTTTCGAAAAAGACGTTCTTGTCGTCTTCGCGAGTCACCATTCGGACGCGCGTCGTCACCTCTTTTGCCGCAGGCGCAGGCTTTTCAGATTCGGCCAGAAAACTCTCGACAGTCTCGCTCGCTACCGGCACCGGCTTAACAGGCGCCATACCCAACTCGGCTATCGCTTCCACCGAACTGGATTTGAGTAGCTTGGGCCAGAGTTTCGCGAACAACCCATGCGACGCGTAAACATCGGCGCTGTTTACCTTGCCATTGATCGCAAACACGTAACCAATCACGTCGGACTTGTTCTTCAGTATTCCGGACAGCTCGTTAATGTAGTCAGCACTTACTTCCTTTACTTTCGAGTTTTCGACGGACAGCTCCAGGCTCGATCTCGAAGCCGGAGAGTTAACCACTGCGTTGACATTTTGGCTCAACTTCTCCTGTGCAACCGTCACGTTTTGCCAAACGGCTTGCTGAGAGTTTGCGCTCTTGGCTGCGAGTTTTAGATCTTTGGTCGCGACGGCGTTGTCGGAACTACTGAATTCGGCTGCCTCTTCGTTTCCCCGTTTGTTCCAACGACCTGACTCAACGCAAAACGCTGCTATCGGCATGCGACCTGATTTCGGCGGCACGATGAAGTCGACTGAAATCATGCGGTCCTGCTCGCCACCCCGCACGATGTCGCCCGCCTGAACGTAGATGTCTTCGTTCGAAAGGTTGCGGATCGCGAGTTCATTGACGTCCTTCGTTTCATAGACCTTCACTTTCTTTTGCGCCAGTGCTTCTTGAAGTGTCAGAAATGTTTTGGTGGTCTGATCCTTCCCGTGAATGAGAAAGACGGTCAGGTTCTTGTGTGTGTAAGGACCGGAGAGACGGTAGTTGGAATTCGTTGGCGAGTTTTGCCCCTGGCCTGAGACGAACAGTGCTAGAGGGATTGCGAGACAGAAAAACGCGTATCTGATTAGGTGCTTTGGCTTCATTGTCTTACTCCTGGTTAGCGATATGGACCACCGGGGAGACCGCTCGCGGGGAGACTCGGACTACCTTGCGGGTAGAGGAACGTAAACGATGAAGACTTCTTGCGCCGTGAGACGCGGGTTAGTGGGGCGACGTTGCCCCTGGGAAATATTTTAACGCGCGAACTCACTTGACTTTGAGGGCGTTTGTATTAGAGTGGGGCGCCTGTTTCTAACGTCCGCTCGAAGTGCTTCCGTTCTTCCGTTCGCTTTAGCTTCAAAGATCGACCGCGTTTGACCCATGGAGAAGTGCCATGACCGCAGAAAACCCCCCAAAGCTAAAATGGACCGTGCTGCTCTACATGGCCGGCGACAACAACTTAAGCGAGGAATGCGTGTACTCACTTACGATGATTAGAGAAGCGCTTCCTGAAAACTCCACCAAGCTGGCTGTCCTGGCCCAATTTGATCCCGCCGGTGTACGCGCCCAAACAAAACGTTACCGGCT
>DATEWS010000858.1:0-3961 GCA_035257785.1 Pyrinomonadaceae bacterium | reverse complement strand
GGCGCAACGAATAACCGAATATTCCGCTGCGCCGTTGCGCCGCCGCGTGAGAATCCTGCTTAGTTATGTTGCTTCTTGGACCCATCAACGTACTGAACGATCTGCTGCTGAAGGCGGGACTCAGCGCCGAGACGATCAACTACTTCGTATGGCCGCTGATCCAGATCGGCATCGTAGTCACGCTCGTTGCGCTCTGGGTGGCGTACGCCACTTACCTCGAACGAAAGATCTCGGCGTTCATGCAGGCGCGGCTCGGTCCGATGCGTGTTGGACCATGGGGACTGCTCCAGCCGATCGCCGATGGCTTGAAGTTGCTCACGAAAGAAGACTTCATTCCCGAAAATGCCGATCGCTGGATCTTTTTCTTCGCACCGTACATTGCCGTCGCCTCTGCCTTCATCGTCTTCTCGGTGATTCCGTTTGGTCCGGATTGGGCCGTAATCGCGGACGTGAATATCGGTTTGTTGCTGGTGCTGGCGGTTTCGAGTGTCGGTGTGCTGGCGTTGATACTTGCCGGCTGGTCGTCAAATTCGAAGTACGCGTTGCTCGGCGGTTTGCGATCGAGCGCGCAGATGGTCTCTTACGAAGTCGCGATGGGCCTTTCGCTCATCGGCGCACTCATGTTTGCGCGTACGCTTTCACTTTCAGGCATCGTCGCCGCTCAGGGTTCGGATTCGATCTGGTTCATCGTCTATCAGCCCGCGGGTTTCCTGCTGTTTTTGATCAGCGGGATCGCTGAAAACAATCGCGCGCCGTTTGATCTGCCCGAAGCGGAGTCGGAGTTAGTCGCGGGATTTCACACTGAATACTCCGGCATGCGCTGGTCGCTGTTCTTCATGGCTGAATATGCGGCGATGGTCGTTGTATCGGCAGTGGCGACGACGGTCTATCTCGGCGGCTGGTATTTCCCGTTCGTCTATGGACTCGAAGCGAGCGGGCATCACAACCTGTACGTGATCGTCAGTCTGCTCGTGTTTCTGGTTAAGGCGTCGATCATTCTCTACATCTATTTCTGGCTGCGCTGGACATTGCCGCGGTTCCGTTACGATCAGTTGATGGACATTGGCTGGAAGTGGCTGATCCCTTCGGCGCTAATCAACATCGTGTTGTCAGGACTTGCGATCTTCGTCGTGCAGGCGCTCAATGGTTGGCGAAACATCACGACGATTGAATCTATCGAGAACGGTCTGAATCTGACCGCAACGGGAAAAGGAATCGTGATCGGCATCGGCCTGATCGGTCTCTTCGCCACTGCGGCGCTGCTCGCGCGCATCAACTGGCGTTCGCGCGATTTCAACTTCAGAGTCCAACGCCGAAATATCAAGCTGGTGAACTTGCCGAAAGGAAAACCGGCGGTGCAAACCGGGAGTTAAATATGGCTTTAGTTAAAACTCCAAAATCGACTGTGGCGCAGAAGCTCAAACGCTTTTTCATGATCGACCTCGTCAAAGGTCTCGGGCTAACGTTGAAATACAATCTCGGCGCGCTCACTGACAAAGATGCAGTCGCGGGCAAGGGAATTTACACCGAACAATATCCGAAGGTGCGTCCGGACGTCGCGCCGCGATTTCATGGCGCGCCGCGTTTGAACATGGATCCGGAAACGCACGACACGCTCTGCATCGCGTGTAACCTGTGCGCGATTGCGTGTCCGGAGGATTGTATCGACGTGATTCCGATGGACGTCGAAATCATCGTGGCCGGCAAGCCGCGCCGGAAGAAAGTGCTCGACGAGTTTATCTTCGACACTTCTCGCTGCATGTTCTGCGCCTTGTGCCAGGAAGCCTGCCCGACTGCCTGCCTGGAGCTGACGCAGGAGTTCGAGCTCGCCACCTACTCGCGCGCCGGCTTCGTCTGGAACCGAGAGATGCTCGAGCAAGGGCGAGAGACGGTGAAGTACACAAGCTAAATATAGTTCCTATAGGGACTATTGGACCTATCACACGACACATGACCCTATCCGGTTACGAAGCTCTCTTCTTCTGGATCTTTGCTCTTGCGGCGATCTTTGCGGGGTTGCTGACGGTGATGGCGCGCAATGCCGTTCATAGCGCGCTGTTTCTGATCTCCTCGCTCGTGTCCGTCGCGGCGCTGTTTGTGCTCGCGCGGGCGGAGTTCATCGCGGGCGTGCAGATTCTCGTTTACGTCGGCGGCGTGATGGTGTTGTTCTTGTTTGTGATCATGCTCGTCAACGTCGGCGCCGAAGAGCGCGGTAGTGAAGAGATCTTCAACAACCAGCGGCAGGTGGCAGCGAGTTTGATCTTTTGCTTGCTGTTAGTCGGCGGCGTGCTTTACTCAGTCAACAAAGGTTTTCGAGGTTTGCAGGCGCAGCATCCGATCACGCCTGAAGCCGTCGCGGCACAGGAAGAAATTCGAGATCAATCTTTACCGGCATCCGCAACCGGAAGCAGTCGCAGAACTAATGACAGTGAAGGTCTTGCCGCAAGTCTCTACCGCTACGCTTCGTTGCCGTTTGAGATTGCGAGCGTGCTATTGCTGGTTGCGATTATCGGATCGGTGATGCTGGCGCGCACGCTGCGTCAGGAAGCCTCCGCTGACGATCTTGGTCCCGACGTCTTGAAAGAAGAGATCGCGAGGGATCCGGAACTCGCGAAGCTGGAGCCGCAGTCGGAATGAGTATGCTCAATCTTATCAGTCCCGTGCTCGCATTTTTATTTCAGGAAGCCCCGCGTAGTGGCTTCGAGCAAATGAAGATATCTGCGGCGAACCCCGACCTGTCGAAGTTTCTTGTGATTGGCGCGTTGCTGTTCATCATCGGCGTGGCTGGTGTGTTAACGCGACGCAACATCATCGTCATCTTCATGTCGATTGAGTTGATTCTCAACGCTGCGAACCTGAACTTCATCGCGTTCTCTCGTTACCTGTCGACAACTGGAAACGCGAATGCGATCGCGGGACAGATATTCACGGTGTTTGTGATCGTTGTGGCTGCTGCGGAAGCGGCTATCGGTTTGGGAATCGTGATCGCGCTTTATCGGAATAAGGAAACGATCTGGGTAGATGAGATAGATCTCTTGAAGTGGTGAGAAGAATAGGTCGGATAGGACCTATGGGACCTATATTTCTTAAATGCTCAAATACATCTGGCTAGTTCCCCTGCTACCTCTCATCGGCGCTGCGATTAACGGCCTGCTTGGTCGCAAGCTTCGCTTTTCCGAAACGCTCATCGGCGGCATCGCCGTGGGCTCGGTCGCACTTTCGTTTCTGATCAGCGTCGCCGCGGTTTATTCGTACGGATTCGGTGGTCACCCGCAGTGGCCTGAGCCCTATCTCACCAGCCAGGACGGATTCAGTTTCAACTGGATTCCCGGTGGCGCGGTCAGCGTCAATCAGGGTATTGAAGAGCATATTCAAGCTGAACAAAGGAAACAGCTCGAAGAGCAACTCGCCGCGATGACGCCGGAAGAACGAAGCCAGCATGGCATCGTGACCGGCACTTTCGTTCCAGTCTCTCCACGCTCTGCATTACTGAACATCGAGTGGAGTTATCAACTCGATCCACTCTCGTCGATCTTCATGCTGATCGTGACCGGCGTGGGCCTGTGCATCTTCGTGTTTGCCACCGGCTACATGCACGGCGAGGCCGGCTTCTATCGCTTCTTCGCTTACATGGGACTCTTCATGTTCGCGATGCTCGTCCTCGTGATGGGCTCAAACTTCCTGATGATGTTTGTCGGTTGGGAAGGCGTGGGTCTCTGTTCGTATTTGCTAATCGGTTACTACTTCGATCGCCCGGAAGCCGCTAACGCTTCGCGCAAGGCGTTTATCACTAACCGCATCGGCGACTTCGGTTTCGCACTCGCAATCTTCGGCGTCATCGCCACCTTCGGTAGCGCTCAATACACGGAAGTCTTCAACCAGGCGAAGGGCTTCCCCATAGAACTACTCGGTCACTGGGGCGTTCTCTCGTGGATTGCGCTCGGACTTTTCGTCGGCGCCT
>DATEWS010000857.1:0-2773 GCA_035257785.1 Pyrinomonadaceae bacterium | reverse complement strand
TCTTTTTAGGACTGTCGATCACCTCTTCGTGGGGCAATGGTCACGCGACTACGTTTCGCGCGCTCGTTCATGCGCTCAGCGCGCGCGCTCATAACGTCTGTTTTCTTGAACGCGACAGGCCCTGGTACGCCGAGCATCGTGATCTCCCCAACCCACCTTATGGTCTAACTCAGCTCTACAAATCTGTCACCGAACTAAAGAAGAGATTCGCGCGCCGCGTGATGAATGCCGATCTCTGTATCGTCGGTTCATACGTTCCGGACGGCGTCGTGATTGGCGAGTGGGTGCTGCGCACATGTCGGGGCGTAAGGGCGTTTTACGACATCGACACACCAGTGACACTCGCCAAACTCTCATCAGGCGACGCTGAGTACGTGAGTGCAAGTCAGGTCTCCAGTTACGACCTCTACCTGTCGTTTGCAGGTGGACCAGTTCTTACAAGGATTGAGGATCACTTCGGATCGCCGATGGCGCGGACATTGTACTGCTCGGTAGACCCAAAAGTTTATTTTCCGGATGAGCGCGCGCTGAAATGGGACCTCGGCTACATGGGTACGTACAGTGGCGATCGTCAACCATCACTCGATCAGTTGTTGATTGAGCCTGCGCGGCGCTCTCCGGAACTAAAAACCGTCGTTGCAGGGCCGATGTATCCGCGTGAGCTTGCCTGGCCCAACAACGTCGAACGAATCGAACATCTTGCCCCCGCGTCTCATCGTCGTTTCTACAATTCGCAGCGATTCACACTCAACCTAACGCGCGCTGATATGCGTCGTGCAGGTCACTCGCCGAGCGTCCGCATCTTCGAGGCCGCGGCGTGTGGCACTCCAATCATCAGTGACTACTGGCCCGGTCTCGAAGATTTTTTCCAACTGGAAAAGGAGATGCTGACCGCATCTTCAACCGCAGAAATGCTCGTCTATCTAAATGAGATTCCGGAAAAGGAGCGGCGCGCGATGGGCGAGCGAGCTAGACAGCGTGTGCTGGCAAATCACACACCGGAACAAAGAGCAATCGAGCTCGAAAGCTACGTCGCGGAAGTAATGCAAACAAACTTCACTGTGCACACCGAGCCCGCCGGAGCAATCGCATGACGACTTTCTTTCTCATCAGACATGCATCGTGCGATGGCCTTGGCGAAACGCTCTGGGGCCGCACGCCAGGCATCCGTCTCAATGAACAAGGAAGAGTCGAGGCGCAACAGTTAGCGGAACGATTGGAGGCGACGAAGTTCGATGCGATTTACAGCAGCCCGCTCGAACGCGCGCTTGAAACCGCTGAAGCAATTGCCTATCGCATGAACCTTGAAGTTACGAGAAACGAGGCGCTGAACGAGATTGATTACGGAGAGTGGAGCGGGAAAACCTTTGAGCAACTTCACGGCGATGCACGTTGGCATCGCTTCAACAGCCAACGCAGCACGGCGAGTGTTCCCGGTGGTGAGTCGTCCCTCGAAGTGCAGCACAGAGTGGTGCAGGAGATCGATAGGTTTTCACGAGAGCATCCCGCAGGACGCGTGGCGATCGTCTCGCACGCAGATGTTATCCGTGCCACTGTCTGTTATTTCGCGGGAACTCCGATTGACCTGTCTCTACGCATCGAGGTTTCACCGTGTTCAATCCACAGATTACACCGATTTTCCAAAACACAATCTGTGTAATCTGTGGATGGTATATCAATGAAGATCGCATTCTTCGGATTAACAATCAGTTCGTCGTGGGGTAACGGCCACGCGACGTTGTTGCGCGGGCTCTTTAAGGCGCTGACTGCGCGTGGACATCGCATCGACTTCTTCGAACGCGACGTGCCTTACTACGCCGCGCACCGCGATCTCGTTGAGATGCGCGGCGTTGAATTACATCTTTACGACGATTGGTCCATGATCGCTGCAACCGCGCGGCGCATAGTCGCCGATTCCGACGTTGCCGTCGTCACCTCATATTGTCCTGACGGTATCGACGCTACGAATCTCGTAGCTTCAGCAAACGTCAACCTTAGCGTCTTTTACGATCTCGACACGCCCGTCACGCTCGAAGCACTGCAAAACGGCGAACAACTCGCGTACATTGGTCCGCGCAAGCTCACCGAGTTTGATCTCGTGTTGAGCTACACGGGCGGCGCGGCGCTCACTGCCCTACGCGATCAACTCGGTGCGCGTCGGGTTGCGCCACTGTTTGGCAGTGTCGATCCGGACGTTCATCATCCGGCGCCTGCGCGCACGGCTTATCAGGCGGATCTCTCTTATCTCGGAACCTACGCTCCCGATCGCCAGCAACTGCTCGACAGTCTTTTTCTTCAAGTCGCACATCGATCGCCCGAACGGCGTTTCGTTGTTGGCGGCTCGAAGTATCCGCCAGACTTTCCGTGGCAGCCGAACATCTGGTACGTGCAACACGTCGCGCCGTCAGCACACGCGAGCTTCTTCTGCTCTTCGCCGCTGACGCTGAACGTGACGCGCGGCGCAATGGCGCGCATGGGTTATTGCCCCTCGGGGCGACTGTTTGAAGCTGCGGCGTGCGGCGCCGCGATCGTGTCGGATGAATGGGCCGGGCTCGAAACGTTTTTCGAACCCCGCGTCGAGATTCTCGTCGCACGCGACACCGACGACGTAATCGCGGCGATGCAGCTTTCAGACGCAGAGCTCGCGCGCATTGCTCGCGCTGCTCGTGAAAGAGTGCTCGAGTCGCACACTGCCGCGCATCGAGCAATTGAGTTGGAGCACATTATTAATTATGTGGGGAATCGTGCCGGCGGCGGGCATTGGCAGCCGCAT
>DATEWS010000856.1:0-8712 GCA_035257785.1 Pyrinomonadaceae bacterium | reverse complement strand
TGACAGTTCGTTCCTGGATGGGAAGCCGACGTTTGTGCTTGATTACTCAGGTCCGGGGAATCCGCCGTTGATTCGCTCGATCGTGGATGAAGTTCGTGAGGTTGCGCCGGGACTATACCTTGGACCAGCAGCGCTCAACTTCAGAGGCAGGCCGCGGCCGGTGCTGTTCTTTGCCGTGTCGCATCAATAGAAGATTTCACGCAGCGGCGCAACGACGCAAAGCGCTGCCGCGCTTCAGATGGGTTTTTCGTTGCGCCGTTGCGCCGCTGCGTGAGAAATATCACCACCGATAATCGTAAGAATCGGGTTATTGTCGTTATCGAGAGCGACGAGGTCGGCGCGTTTGCCGGGTTCGATGGAGCCAGAGTCCAGGCCCAAGAGGCGCGCGGGATTCAAGGAAGCTATTCGAGCGAGGTCGGTGTAGGACACGCCGAGCGAATGCAGCAGCCGCACAGCGTCGAGCATGGTGATTACCGACCCTGCGATGCTGCCGGATGCATTTGCCGTGCGCCCATTCTTTACTGAAATCGTTTCGCCCCAGATCTGGTAATCGCCATCGCCTTTTCCCGCCGCCGCAATCGCATCACTGATCAAACTGATCCTTGCTGTTCCCTTCACCTTCAACAACAAACGCAGCATAAACGGATCGAGATGCACGCCGTCCGCGATGCAATCAAACGTCACTTCATCACGCGACAAACCCCACGCAATCGGACCAGGACTGCGATGATGTAATGGCGCCATCGCGTTCATGAAATGCGTCATGTGATGCGCGCCCGCATCACATGACGCGTCCAGGAGTTTGACGTCCGCCCGCGTGTGTCCAATCGAGATTACCCAACCACGCGCTCTCAACTCACGAATGAGTTCGATCCCGCCATTAACTTCCGGCGCCAGCGTGATCATACGAACACCAGTCGCCGGCAACGGCAGCGAATCCAGGTCCGCAACGTTCGAGTAAGTTTTAAAGTACTCAGTGTGCAGCGCCCCACACTGCGCCGTGTTCACAAACGGGCCCTCGTAATGCACACCCAACACACGCGCGCCGCGAGGTGCGGTCATCACCTCCGAGATAGCCGCAACCGCGCTCGCGTAATTCTCATCACTCGCAGGCACAAACGTCGGCATCCAAGCCGTGACACCCTGCGAAGCGAGATACTCCGACACGCGATGTAAATCAGATGGGGTTGCGTCCATGACGTCGACACCAACCGCGCCGTGAATGTGAACATCGATGAATCCCGGCAGTAGAGTTGCGCCCTCGAGATCGATCTCTTCGGCGGCCTTTAGATCTTTACCAATCGCGGCGATCGTGTTCCCCTCAATGAGAACATCACCTGCGACCGTCGCATTTTTGAGCAGCAGACTTGTCATCGTTCACAAAAGGTTGCCCGCAACGCTGCAACAGCATTGCGGGCATAAGTGTTAGCACAGGTGCGAACCAGCTAGAACGTTAACTTCGCGCCGAGCTGAATCGTACGCGGATCGCGAACCGCATTCACCGACCCGAAAGTTGAAGAAGTGATCGCGATCTTGCTCGTCGCAGCCAGGTTTCTGAAGATCGTGTGGTTGAAAACGTTGAAAGCCTCACCACGAAGTTGCAGCGCCCAACGCTCACCAAATTTAATATTCTTAAATAGTGAGAAGTCGACTCGCTGTGTCGGTGGCCCATTAATGATTCCGCGGCCGGCGTTACCCACCACATTGGCGACTCCCGTGCCGGTTGTCGGATTCGCCTGGAAACAGGAAGTATCAAACCATTTCTCAAATGTATGTGGCGCGTTCGCGTTCGGATCGCAGGTTACGTTCGGACGATTTCCGGCGATCAGCGCGGGCACGTTGCCAAGACCGGCTGCATCAAAATTGGTAGTTGGGGTAAACCCGAGACCGGATTGCAACGTTACAATGCCGGAGATTTCCCAGCCACCGAGAGCGTTCCCCACAAAGTCTGTGCGTTTGTTGAAGAACGGCAAATCGTAAATGAAATTCGCGGTGAAGACGTGTCGTCGATCAAGAACTGCGCGCCCGCGATCCAGACGGTTGTTGTACGAGTTCTCAGGTGCGTCACTGCGATCACTGATGTTGTCCGTCAAATTCTTGGACCAGGTGTAGGCCACGTTGATCTGCGCCGCGCCCGTCAAGCGACGTTGAGCGAGTGCTTGCAGACTGTGATAGTTGGAGTTGAACTGAGGCGTGATCATGTTGATCGAACGATAGCCCCGGTATGGTCTGATTTGATCGAGAATGTTGGACGACTGTCCGCCAGTACCGCCGAAGTATGTTCCGGGCGCCTGACAGGCAACAGTTGTGACATTCGCTGTCTGGAGCGTGTTACCACCGGTTGCGCACTTTGCGGTCAAGGCAAATCCCGGCGGCAGTTCATTCAGTTCATACGCACCGATCAAGTGTGTGCCTTTAGAACCAAAGTAACCCACACTAAACAGAGTGTTGGTCCCGTACTGTTGCTGCCATTCGAGAGACCAGTGCTGCATGTACGGATCTTTCCAGTTCGGCTGTAACGCGCGAATGCTGAAAGGTGTGTTTGATACGCCGACAACAACCGGAACACCAGTCGGAATCGGTTGATCGAGCCGCGGTGTCGTGGCTGCGCTTCCATTGGAAATCGCACTGACAGTGAAGGTTTCCTGGTACGGCGGATTCGTGCCGATATTCTGTTCGTAAGTTCCGTTGAGCACCTGATCGTAGTACATGCCATAACCCAATCGAATCGACGTGGTGCCCTTGTTGAATGGATCCCACGCAATACCGAACCGTGGTGCGAAGTCACCCTTCGGGGCTTTGACTACGTACTTGCCATATGGAGAAGCAGTTGGCACGCAAAGACCGAGTGTCTGGAAGTTTTGGCTATTGACGATTAGGCCATTGCAGAAGTCGCCCGTGCCGGGAACGCGATTTCCAGCGCCAGTAACCTGGGGCGCTTTTGCGGCATTGAACACAGACGGATCGAAGTTTGTCAGCCTGCCATTCCGATCGTACGGCGCACCGAAATAGGAGTAGCGAACTCCATAATACAGCGTCAGGTTTTGTCGAAACCTGAACTCATCCTGAGCATAAGTTTCAACCGCAAACTGGCGCAGGTCCGCAACGTAATCGAACTTTGCCTGACTGAACGCCACGTTGTTACCTATCAGGAAATTGGCGAAGTTCTGGAAGTTCGCAAATCTTGTTCGCAGTGTAGCGTTCGTCTCCGCAGCAGGCACCGGAGCGAGCACGCTGGTCTGAACACCGCTGTTCGGAGTGGTGTTGAGAAAACCGCTGAACGCACCCGCATTGTTTCCCGCGAGAGCATTTTCATTCTTGCGGTAATAAGAATAGGTGCCTCCGAATTTCATCGAGTGACGTCCCGCAAGCCAGCTCAAGTCGCCGGAGAAGTTATGCTTGTAAGAGAAGTTGTCGTAGTCGCCGAACGTAGTGAGCGTGCTGAAACCATTTCCCGAAACCGTCGGCACAAAGTCACGCGTTTTCGCGTAAGCCAGTGGCGGAAGAATCGGAGAGTTGACGAGTGCGATCGTACCGATATCGGTACTGAGGATCTGCCCGTAACCATAGTTCCAACGGCCGACTAAAACCACACGAGGACTCATGACGTAAGTAGCCTGGAAAGTATGAGCTTTTCCGGGCGATTGAGTCTCGGTTGTGGATACCCCCGGCAAGTTTGATCCCGATGAAAAAATCGAACTCGGATCGAGAGTCGGAATTTTGTCGTTTTCAAAACGGTAGTACATCGACAATTTATCCGACGCCGCATGGTCCACCCTTATGATTTCCTGTCTGAAATCAAACTGAGCCTGCGCCGGAAATATCAAAGCGCGCGTTACCGGGTCAGTCGGCGCGGGCAGCTTGTTATAGATATTGGTCAGATACTGCTGGGCAACTGGATTGATTGCGACCTTGGACGAGAGGGGAGTTCCCGCTGGCAGTACCGCGGTACACGGGACGGTGCCGCTGGTCGCAGCCGTAAAGGCGCTCAAGCAAATGTCAATCGGAAATATCCCGGCTCGCATGTTCAAGTCCGGCACTCCGGCGGGTGCGGTCAGCAATGGATAGCGACGATCCTTGCGTTGCTCTTCGGAGAAGAAGAAGTAAGTGCGAGGCAGTTTGCGTCCCATCTCGCCGTCGCCTTCGCCAAAGTTGAAGAACCAGACTGGTCCACTAACGGTCAGGCCGTAGTTGTTATATCTAAAAGGGGCGCGTTTCGCCTTTCCGTTTGACTCACGTCCGAACGGAGGATTTGTACTGCGATTGGAAATGAAGTCGTTCGCATTCAGTTTATCGTTGCGTACGAACTCGTAGAACGAACCGTGAAAATCCTCGCCACCGCCACGTGTGACGACGTTGATTTGTCCGCCACCGCTGCGACCCGACTCAGCCGCAAACAAACTTCGCTGCACTTTGAATTCGGCGATTGAATCGACGCTCGGATACGCCTGAATCGTGATGTTCGAACCGCGATCGGTTACGTCAGCGCCGTCAACTGTGTAAGTGTTCTGCGCGCTGCGAGCGCCGTTGACCGAGATATTGACCGTGTTGGCCTGGCCGGCGGGATTTGTTGTGCCGACGTATACCTGGTCTGCAAGATCATTCGTGACGCCGGGTGCGAGAGTTATCAGTTGCACCCAGTTGCGATTGTTGAGCGATAGCTCGCGTGCCTGATCGCCGTTGATGACAGTGGACACGGTTGGTGTGCCCAACTCAACGGCCACCGGATTTGCTTCGACTGTAACGACCTCCTCGACGTTACCCACTTCGAGAGTTATCGCGACCGGACGTCGTTGGCCAACGTCAAGCTTAACGTTACTTTCCAAATGTTTCTTGAAGTTCGGTGCTTCCACAGTTATGTCATACAAGCCCGCATGCAGTTCACTGACTGTGAAAGAGCCATCGTCATCAGTTGGAATCGTGCGGACTACAAGTTTCTTTTCGGTATCGGTGATTGTTACGGTCGCGCCTTTAACGGCGGCGCCGTTTGTATCCTTAACCGTTCCGGAAAGTACGCCAGTGATCTCCTGACCGAACGCGGCACTACTCAGGGCGAATGAGAATGCCAGCAACAGAACGATTGTTTTCAAATGGAAATAACGTTTCATGGTAAGTCCTCATTTAGGGGTTGACTGAACAAACGCTCGCCGTGACGACAAGACGTTTTGGGAGCCACAATCAAGCTGGGTTTGCAAGTCAAGACAGTTGTCGTTGGATAGAAGGCCGAGCTCGTAAACGAGTCCGGTCATTGTTACATACGAGTTCACACCTGCGCAACAGATCCATCCACAGATTACACGGATTGTTTTTATGGAATCTGTGTAATCTGTGGATGAACTTCAATGTATCCTGGACCGCGGAGAGTAACTCCGGGTCTGGCTGCAGTCATCTGATTGTTCTCAAACACGGGCGCGCCATTCACGATTACGAAACTGATCCCCACCGGAAACTGGTGCGGCTTGTCGAAGGTCGCCTGATCGAGGATCGTGTTGTCGTCAAAAATCACCAGGTCAGCCGCGAAGCCTTCGCGAATCAAACCACGATCGCGAAAGCCAAACGTCTGCGCCGGTAGCGAAGTCATCTTCCTGATCGCGTCTTCCAAAGCGATCAATTTCAACTCGCGCACGTAATGCCCAAGCACACGCGCGTTGTTTCCGTAACCACGCGGGTGCGGAACGCTCTCGTCAGCCTGGCGCACACCACTGTCGGACGCGATCATCGTGAACGGCTCCTGCATGATCCGCTTCACGTCTCCTTCGTCCATGCCGTGATAGATCATCCCGGCGCCGCCCGCTTCGTACATCTCGAGCATCTGCTCGATCTGGCTGGTTACGTCAGACTTCCCTTTTACTTGTTTCGTGATTTCGGCAATCGATTTGCCGTTGAAAGACTTGTCAGTGTCGTACGAGGCGACGACGGCGAACGAGTAGTCTTTGAAACCGCTCTTCTTCAACGCGTCCTTCGTGTCGTTGATGGCGCGTTCGCGTGTGGCTTTGTCAGCGAGTCGTTTCTTCGCCTCATCGAGACCACCGGCACGTAGCCATGAGGGTAAACGCGACTCGAGCGACGTCGAGCTCGCGGTGTACGCATATTGATCGACCGTTACGACGAGTCCTCGCGCGCGAGCATCACGCACGAGACCGAGCGTCATCGGGCTCTGGCCCCAGAGTTTCTTGTTGCTGATCTTGAAGTGGGAAATCTCGACGGGCAGTCCAGCCTGTTCGCCGATCTGAATGCTCTCACGAATGGCGTCGGCGACTTTCTCGCCTTCGTTGCGCATGTGCGTGGCGTATAGACCGCCGTAACGTGCGGCGACGCGCGCGAGTGCGACGATCTCGTCGGTCTTCGCGTAAGTTCCGGGAACGTAGATCAAACCAGTCGAGAGTCCGACGGCGCCGTCTTTCATGGCCTGATCGACAAGCGTTTCCATCTGCTTCAGTTCATCGGGAGTGGGCGCGCGATCTCCGAGGCCCATCACGCGACGACGAACTGAGCCATGCGCGATCAGCGTTGCAAGGTTGACCGCGAGTGGCTTGTCTTTCATCCGGCCGAGAAACTCGGCAACGTCTGTAGTTGAAGTGCCGCAGTTGCCCGTGACGAGCGTGGTCACGCCCATACGCACGAAGTTTTCAGCCGCCGGTAGGTTATAGATGGACTCAACATGAGTGTGAACATCGATAAAGCCGGGAGCCACGATCTGTCCGTGAGCGTCGATGGTCCTGGTTGCTGTTTCCGAACTCAGGCGACCGATGCGCGCAATCCGGCCATCTTTGACGGCAACGTCTGCACGAAACCATGGATTGCCACTGCCGTCGACAATACGCGCGTTGGTGATCAGCAGATCGTAAGCCGGCGCAGGAGAACGTGCGTCAACCGGCAGGCGAGCAAACAGCAAACAGCCGCTCATCAGTGCGATTAACACCACAAATCCGGCGTCTCTCATTCTTATAGTTAGACCGCGCGTTTATTTAGATTGCAGATCGAAGAACGCAATTATAGGCCTCGGGCTGGAATAATAATAGCTAAATGTTCTTATCTGTTTGATAAGAATAGTTGATATCTCTCTGCGGCCCTCTGCGTTCTCTGCGGCCCTCTGCGTTACAGATGTTCTTTATACGCAGAGAACGCAGAGATAACGCAGAGGACGCAGAGAAAACCTTGACGAAAAAATGCACGGGCGTATACTGCCGCCATTGTAAAACTAACTCTTGTTTCCGGCGCTCAGCCGTTTTCCTTCCAGGCTTCAAAGATAAAAGAGGAGGTCTCTCCATGCCGCTTCGCATCCTTCTACACATTCTGGCAGTCACCTTGATCACTGCCAGTGGCATTACGGCAGTCGCACAAACAAGCACGTCTCGCATCACAGGCCGCGTCGTTGACTCCAAGCAAGCATCGATCGCAGGCGCCAACGTCACAATCACAAACGAGGCCACCGGAGTTTCGCAAACACAGACCACGACGGAAGCAGGCGTCTATGCTTTCGAAGCGCTTCCGGTCGGCGATTACTCCATTACCGTCGAACAGAACGGATTCAAAAAATTAGTGAAGACGGGTAACCACCTCGAAGTTAACAATCCATTGACCGTCGACGTCGTGTTGGAAGTCGGACAACTTTCGGAAACGGTGACGGTCCAGGGTGGTCCGGAGCAGTTGCAAACAGCAAACGCGACTTTGGGCAATGTGGTGGAACAAAAAGCCATCGAGACGTTGCCGCTCAATGGCCGCAATCCATTGACGCTGCTCCTGCTCGAACCAGGCGTCGTTCAGCGTTCGTTTGGAGGCGCGGGTTCAGGCGTCCACGTAAATGGTTCCCGCGATCGCGCCTACAACGTCACTATTGACGGCATCGAGGCCAATGAATCGAGTGTCCCTAATCCTGTTTCGAATCTCTATCGCATCAATCCTGACAACGTTCAGGAGTTTAAGGTAACTACAAACAATGCGACCGCGGAGGAGGGACGAAACAGCGGCGCTTCGATCTCGATTGCGACACGCAGCGGCACCAGCGACTTTCATGGCACTGGTTTCTATTTCCTGCGAAACGAAGCGTTGAATGCGAACGAGTGGTATGCAAATGCGCAGCGCGCCCCAAAACCGCTCATCAGACTGGGCCAGTTTGGCTTTGAAATGGGTGGTCCAATCAAAAAGGACAAGACATTCTTCTTCGGCAGTTACCAGTACAATCGCGTGGACTTCACACAGCCCATCGATCAGACCTTCGGCTTTCCGGTGGTCTACACGAATGAAGCGCGCAACGGCATCTTCCGTTACTTCGTGCCCGACCCTGCGAATCCACTCGTTATCGGCGGCACGACGATCACGCGCAACTCAACATTGCTGGTGAACCCGAGCACTGGAGCACTCCTTGTTCCATTGTGCGCGACAGCAACATCGCTGCGTTGCATTCGCACGTACAACATCAAAGATCCGCTCAACAACACTGCCGGCAAATCGATCGACAGTGTAGTGGGCGGTCTACTCACGGCATATCCGTCGCCGAATAACTTCGCCGCCGCCGGTGACGGTCTAAACACCGCGACGTTCCTGTGGAATCCACCCACCGGGATCAGAGGTCCGGCAATCAGTGCTCGCGTGGACCACAACTTCAACGAGAACAACAGCATCTTCGTGCGTTACCTGTGGTCTGACTACAACACTCTCCAAGGCGATCCACTAAACGGCAGGCCGCAGATCTATCCGGACAATCCACCG
>DATEWS010000855.1:0-3938 GCA_035257785.1 Pyrinomonadaceae bacterium | reverse complement strand
CGCGACTGACGGATAAACTGATGGAAAAGAGGATGGTTGATCAGCAGCAGTCTGATCGGCCCAAACCGCCGAACCGCGAGGACAGTTTGTACGCACCTTCAGTTGATGGAAAGGAACGCGGTCGTTATCCCGGACATGTGGCGGAGTCGAGTGTCTACACCAAAGCTTCGGTGCATCCGCTGATCACGGGTTCAGTGATTGCGTGCTTGGGAATTGCGGCGTTCGCAGCGTGGCGGTTTTATGATCACAAGGGGGAAGGAAGGAATTCCAACTATGCGTGAGGATAATGGAAACGTTTGGAAGGGCATTGTGGCCGGACTTGCAGGCGGGTTGGTCGCTTCCTGGACCATGAATCAGTTTCAGGCAGCATGGACTCGCGTCGCCGAAGGCTCAGATAAACCACACGGTGCACAATCGATGCAGCCATCCGAAGGTTCAAAGGGAGACGATCAGGACGCGAAAGAACAGGATGATGACGCGACCGTCAAAGCTGCGAAAGCGATCTCCAAAGGAGTGTTTGGTCACGAGTTGCAGGAGAGTGAAAAGAAACCGGCGGGCACCGCGGTTCACTACGCGTTCGGAATGGTCAGTGGTGGTTTGTATGGCGCGCTGGCGGAAGTAGTTCCGCAAGTGACGACTGCGGCGGGAGTTCCGTTTGGCGCGGCGTTTTGGCTACTCGCCGATGAGATCTCGGTGCCGCTGCTCGGTCTCTCAAAAGGACCAACCGAGTATCCGCCGTCGACTCATGCTTACGCTTTAGCATCGCATCTCGTTTATGGGGCGACGGCAGAATTGAGCCGCCGCGCACTGCGCCAGATCCTGTGATGGCTTGGATAGAGCCAATTGCTCCAACAGATTTTGGTTAGATGAGATCAAGCTGTGCGCCGGGCGCGACTTCTTCAGGTGTTTGACCTCTGCGAAATATTCGCGCGCCTGATGAGCCACGCAAGGTGGTGTTGCCATTCTCGATGCGGAGCATCGCACCTTCGCGCAGGGCAATCACGGGTGTCTCGTTCTCTTCATGGAACTGCATGAGGCGGTCTTCGCGTGTTTCGCCCATGTGGGTGGAGTTTGGATCGGCGTCGATGTAGTGCGGGTTGATCTGGAAGGAGACGAGACCGAGCGCGTCGAAGGATGGCGGCTCGACTATCGGCATGTCGTTCGTGGTTCTGATAGTTGGGCCAGCGACATTTGAACCCGCGCTCGCACCCATGTAAGGCATACCACCCGCGACTCGCTCGCGAATCGGCCCAAGCAGCTCGCGATCGTAGAGCGTCTTCAGGAGACGAAAAGTATTGCCCCCGCCGATAAAGATCGCTTCAGTTTCGTTAACCGCTTGCACGGGATCAGACGCAGTGTGAATGGAAGTCAACGCATAACCCATCTTCTCGAAACGCTCTTGCGCCATTGCCGCAAGTTTGTCGTGATCCGAGAGTGCGTACGGAACGTACAGCACGTCTTTTAGATCGCCGAGGAGGCTGCGGATCTCGGCTTCGGCGTGATCGAGAAAACCGCTGCCGTATATCTTCGAACTGCTGATAAGAAGAATGCGTTTGGTTTCGTTGTTCATGCACTTGTATATTCGCAGTATGGCAGATTCGAATCAAACAGAGTCGCCGCTGGCCTGTGATATGACGGCGATTCCGGCGGCGCAGAGGCCCGTGCACCTCGCTGCGAGTCGAGAGTTGTTTTCGAAGATTGAAGAGTTCCGCGAGTTACCGGATGGTTACGAGTTTCGACTTGCTGATGGACCCGACGTGCTGACGAAGTTGGGCGAGTTTGTATCGCTGGAGCGACTTTGCTGCCCATTCTTACGTTTCAATGTTGAAGTCGACGGTCGATCAGTGTGGTTGCGTTTGAGCGGACGCGACGGCGTGAAAGATTTTATTCGCGAAGAGATTAGCGGCTTGACAGGATTCACAGGATTTACAAGATTGTAGCCATGACCAAACCCGAGAACCCTCTGCTTTCGTGGACCGAAACCGCAAAGTACTGGATCCAGTACAGCGCTACTATTCGCGCGATGTTCGCACCCTTGACCAACGCCCTGATCGAGCATGCAGGCATCAATGAAGGACAAACGGTACTCGATGTTGCCGGTGGTCCAGGTGAGCCCGGACTCACGATTGCCGAGAAAGTTGGACCAAACGGCTCGGTGACTTGCACCGATGCCGTTGCGGAGATGGTTGAAGCCGCGCGCAACGACGCGACTCGACGCGGTCTAACGAATGTGCAGTTTCACCAATGCAGTGCGGATTCTTTACCTTTTCCCGACAATTATTTCGACACTACCGTTTGCAGGCTGGGCATCATGTTAGTTCCCGATCCGCTCGCTGCCGTGCGCGAAATGCTGCGCGTCACCAAACCCGGTGGCCGCCTGGCACTTGCTGTTTGGCATAAGAGCGAAATCAATCCGTTCTGTTATGTCGTGACGAATGTCATGGCCCAACACGTCAACGCGTCCGCCGCAGATCCCGATGCGCCAAATGCGTTTCGTTTTGCAGAGAGTGGGAAACTCGCGAACGTGCTGACTGAAGCCGGTGCGCGTGAGGTTGAAGAACGAGTAGTGAAGTTTAATATCCAGGCTCCGATTTCAGCGCATGAATTCTGGATCATGCGTTCGCGGACGTCCGACACATTGCGTGAGAAGCTCGCCAAACTCTCGACCGAAGAGCAGACGCAGATCGCGGATGAAGTGCAGCAGGAAGTCAAAGAATTCTTTGCTCACAACCAAATGAACTTTCCCACGCAGATGATTCTCGCCACCGCAACAAAATCGACTTAGCCGCAAAAAAGCACATAAGGCACACAAACCTCCTTTTGTGTTTTTTGTGCATCTTTGTGGCTAATTCTAGTGCGTGAGATGATGTCGTTATGGACGACCTGCTCGCGGCGCGTTCGCAGATGGCGATGTCGCTCGCTTTTCACATCATCTTTGCGGCGATCGGGATCGCGATGCCGCTGTTGATGATTATTGCCGAGTGGAAGTGGCTGCGCAGCAAAGACGAAATCTATCTCACGTTGGCCCAACGCTGGGCCAAAGGTGCTGCGATACTCTTCGCAGTCGGCGCTGTTTCGGGCACAGTGCTCTCCTTTGAACTCGGATTATTGTGGCCCGGATTCATGGGCTACGCCGGTTCGATTATCGGCATGCCGTTCTCACTCGAAGGCTTTGCATTCTTCACCGAGGCAATCTTCCTCGGAATTTATCTTTACGGCTGGAAGCGTGTCCCCCCACGCGCGCACCTGTTTGCGGGGGTGATGGTCGCAGTCAGCGGTGCACTCTCGGGAATCTTCGTTGTGATCGCGAATGCGTGGATGAACGCGCCGACAGGTTTCCGCCTCGTAGACGGCAAGCCGGTTGATATCGATCCGATCGCCGCGATGTTGAATCCCGCCTCATTCTCACAAACTCTTCACATGACGCTCGCAGCATATGCAGCGACGGGATTTGCAGTCGCCGGCATTCATGCCTTCATGCTCAGACGCGACGCGCGCAATCGATTTCATCGAGCAGCACTCGCCATCGCGCTACTCGTCGGTGGCGTGAGTGCGATCCTGCAACCTTTAAGCGGCGACACGCTTGCGAAATCAGTAGCACGAACACAACCAGTCAAGCTCGCCGCTTTCGAAGGACACTATCAAACTGAACAGGGCGCGGCGGTTCGAATTGCGGGCATTGAGATTCCTTACCTGCTGAGCATACTCGCGTACGGCGATCCGAACGCAGTCGTTAAAGGACTGAATGATTTTCCCGCTACCGATCGACCACCGGTAGCGATTGTTCACATCGCTTTTCAGATCATGGTCGGGTGTGGTGTCGCGATGATGCTTGTTGCACTCTGGGCCGCGTGGCGATACCTGCGCGGGCGTCGTAATCAAAAGTGGCTCGAGTCAAAATGGTTCCTGCGACTAATCATCATTGCAGCGCCGCTGGG
>DATEWS010000854.1:0-2704 GCA_035257785.1 Pyrinomonadaceae bacterium | reverse complement strand
GGAGATGGACCACATTAAGATGTACTTCACGCAAAGACGCAAAGTTTACGCAAAGGCGCAAAGTTCAGGTGCCCAGGTCCTTTGCGACTTTGCGTAAACTTTGCGTCTTTGCGTGAAACTCCTTGAAGTAACGATCGAGATGGTGCAAGGGCGAGAGGAAGCCAAGCGCGACAGCGATGAAACCCGCGCTCACGTTCTGCGCCATCGTCGGCGCACTCTGGTTGAACATTAAAGCGAGGATCGCAGTGGCAGTGAAGCCCGACAACATGCTCGAGCCACAGTGCATCGGCACGCAGAAAGTGTTTTCACGTCGATCGAGAAAGATCAACGTCGTGCAGACGCAAAGCGCGGCATAACTGAATCCAACGAGCGCGGCGTAAAAAGCTGCCGGCGTGGTAACAAAACTCGTCAACCCTTGCCGGAATCCCATCATCACATCGCCGTAACCGATCAACGCCAGGATAACGAGCACGACGATCAGCAGCGGCGACGCGACCATCTGCTCTTCGACAAAATAACGCAACGTCGCGCTTCTATCGTCTGACTTCGCAAGACGACTCATAAACTGCAACTTGAAAAAGTACGCCGCAAGATACGCGCTGACGTCGATCACCACAACGATTGTGAGCGTGTAAGTGGACGCATCACTCAGCGCCATCAGCACCGCCGCGAGGCTGATGAACATCGCCGCCCAGGAAAACCAGCGAACGCGACGACCAACAATACGATCAACAACTGGCGCAATAATCAGCGTGCCGCCACGCAATAAAACGAGCACGAGTACGATCGAGAGTCCCGCAAAACTAAACGCGAGCGTCGTCGTGCCCATGATCGTCGCGAGACAAACTCCCGAAACAAATGTCAACAGTCTGGGAAACGGAACCTGGTAACCGAAGAACTCACGTCGCCCAGCGTATTTCCACCAACCCTTGAACGTGATGAAACTGAACATTCCGATCACAGTAGCGATCGCAGAGGTCGGCAGCAGCACGGCTCCTTTAACGGGTCCACCCGCGCCTGGCAGTAGTCCGTTCGAGAGCGCTTTTGTTAGTCCGCTGTAAGGTGTGTAAGAGATGTAATACCCAAGGCCGAGTGCCCAGATCGCAAGCGAGTACCTGCGTTTTTCGGTGAGTAGTTTTCGCATGTCACGGTTTGTAGAAAGACGGATCGTGAGTCAGCCCCAGGATCGATTTACCGATGGTCGCGAGAATCTGATCGTCGTTGTCATGACGCACGTAAAAAGACAGATCGCGATAGATACGTTCGAGCGCGCTCGGCCGGATCAAACAACGCGCACCACAGGCACGAATGCATCGCTTGACGGTGTCTTCTGCGAGATGTTCGACCACGTGTCGCGCGCGACTGCCTGCCAGTTGCGCTTCGAGATAGCGGCCCGTTTCCCACAGCCGGGCGGCGTGTCGCAACCATAGATGCGCCGTTTCCACGTTTACAGACATCTGGCCGATGTGATGCTGCACGTACGGATCTTCGATCTTCTTTTGCGTGATGATGTAGTTGAGCGCGTAGTCGTAAGCGGCTTCGGCAGCGCCGAGAAAAGTTGCGGCGTAGTGCGGAATGAAGCACGTTTGCCAGCCTTCTTTTAGGTACTGACCCGGATAACCGATCAGATCTTCGTCGGGAATGAACGTGTTGCGGAAGTGGACCAGGTGACTGGCGGTCGCGCGCATTCCGATCGGATCCCACCATGACGTATCGATCTCGACACTCGGATCGGAGAGATTGCACGCCATCATCAACACCGTGTCCAGGTTCTCAGCGGCCGCATGACGAACGCCGCCTGGACCAGCAGTGTTGACGAGGAGGATGGCCCACTGCGCGCCCCCGGCGCTGGTTGCGAAGACCTTGTTGCCGTTGATGATGTAACCACCATCGACCTTCTCGACTGTGGTTCCGAACCGAATCGGCTCATCAGGTTTGCGAGCCTGCGGTTCACCACTCCACGCGACCCACTTCTCGCCGCGCTCGACTACGCCTTTGAACCAGCGCGACTTTTGTTCTTCAGCGCTCATCGCGTCGAGCAGCACGAGTGAATTGACGTGACCTTCCCAACAGCGTGCGAGCGACATGTCGGCGCGCGCGATCTCTTTGGTCATCATCCAAAGCGTGAACACGTCGCTGGTGCATGGACCAAGTCCATTACCGCCATGCTCTTTGGGCACTACAGGCGCGAGCAGTCCGGCTTGAAATAGATCGTCGAAATCTTCGGCAGGAAAGGTCGCGGTGCGATCGTATTCAGCCGCGCGTGGCCCAAACTTCTCGCGCGCGAGCACACCAACGCGATTGATCAGATCTTGTTGCATAGAGCTCAACTCGAGCTGGCCGTACGTATCGTTTTTCAAATCGGTGGTGATCATTTTGGTGAAATAATCTCACGCGCTAAGGTACTCGACATTTCTTTGCCGGTCATCAATTGGAACTGCCGGCAAACTTGCGTGACGAGCACGTCGCGTCCATCGATTGCGAACTGATGGCGCGCGCGCGTTGTGTCGACGAGTGGAGTTGGCCGGGGACCGTAAACCAGGTCGATAACGACAGCGTCGTCGTTCAAACTCTCGACCTTAAACGGCACTTCATCTGTGTCGCGCCCGACAGGTGTCGCGTTCACGACGATGTCGTAACCCTCTGCATTAAATTCACGCAACGGAATGTACGGCAAACCGAGCAGCGACGCGGCGTGTTCACC
>DATEWS010000853.1:0-3640 GCA_035257785.1 Pyrinomonadaceae bacterium | reverse complement strand
AGCCTGCGGGGAACACGAAAAACGGATCCAGCGAGATGCCGGTTTGAAAGATGTTGCCGAAGCTCAGCACGAAAAATTTCTTGAGCTGCAATCCTTCACCGGCCCGCGTGTAAATGCCGCCGTGATTTCGCGCGAGTGACGTCAGTCGTGGTCCATCAACACTTCCTTCACTGCCAAAACCAACGATGCAGAGACGCGTGCTTCCGAGTGAACCCTCAACTGAAGAAATCAGTGGTGGCGTGTTCTCCAGCCCATCAGTCATAAGCAGGATTGCGGGAAGATTGGGAGAGGATCCCGGCAATGCGCCCTGGGCCTGTGACAAGCCACCACCGATCGTGGTCGAGCCGCCCGGCGCGATGCCCCCGACAATTCCGGCGTTCCGCGCGGGCGCTGGACCAATCAACGTGTCTTTGTTACCAGGACTAATCGGAGCGCTTGCGAAGTTCAAAGACGACGTTGAACTAAACGTTACTAATCCGACCTGATGCGTATGGTCCGTGCGAAGCAAGTCAACGAATAACGCAGCAGCTTCTTTTGCTTCCTGAATCTTGGTCTTGTCACCCTTAAATCCGAGTTCGCTCATACTGCCGGAGCGATCCAGCACCAGCACTACATTCACGTCCTGGGCTGCCGGCGCCGGCTTGGCAAAATCCACCACGACTGCCGCCGCGGATTGGCCCCTGTTGTCGCACGCGCCGAACGCCCAATCATTCACCGCAACGATGCGGCCCGACGTATCAAAGACAGATGAGCCTGAGCTACCGTTATCCGAGTCGCATCCGTATGTGAAAACATCGCCGTTTACAAGCAAGAGCTGACACTTCGGATCAGCCGGTTTGCGCGAAACCTTTTTCGCAGTGCCACGCGGGTGATGGACCACAAAGAATTCTTCACCCAAGGCGGGCACTGTTGCGCGTATCGGTCGCGGTGGAACTCCCAGTCCTCCCAACGGTGTCTCGATCTGAATTACGGCGTAATCCAAATTGCTTCCCGTTGAAACACCAGGGGCGGTTCCCGATACTGTGAAACCGCTTTTCACGAGTCGCTTAAATTTGTGGAACTTCGGGTTGTATCCCGCCGGCCGATTTCCGAATTCGTCAGTCTGAAAGTCGAACGTGATGGATCCGGATTCGATGGCCAACAGTGAATCAGCACAGTGACCGGCAGTGAGGATCAAATCGGGAGCTATCAAGGTTGCCGAACACGTAGATATGTCGCCTCCATGAGCGTCGATCAGCATACCCACACTGCGTGCCGTGTCGCGCATGACACCGGCGCCCAGCTTCTCGACGTTTTCCCAACTCGGGTTCTCGCCCGACGCGCAAATGCCGGCGGAGTTGAAGAACGTCGGCTCTGTGAAGGGCGTAGCGATCATGAATACATCGCCATTCGCGTTACCGCCTGAGACGGCATCGGCGCCGCCGAGTTGAATTCCTTCGCCGCGTCCGAACTCGGTCAGCGAAGCCTGGCCCGTGCCACTGCCGCCATCAAAAAAGTCGATGTCCACTGTGTTGCCTTTGAGCGGGCGACTCCAGAAGTTCAATCCATCAGTTGAATCGAATCTGTCTGTGTCGTAACCAAGCGGAACTTCAATGCGGTCACCGGCCCCAAGTGCTGCGCTGGTGAAATGCAGCATGAGGAACTTGGTGCCGGTGCTTGCGGAGGGCGGAGAGAACGTAACTCTCCATTGCCCTGGGGAGACTTGAGTTCCATGGCCTGGTCCAACTACGACGGCCGGAGTTTGCGGCATGACTCTTCCGATTCGGTGGCTCATCTGTTTTCTCCTTAATGACTGTGTCCGCTGTGTCCGCCCCCGGTGGTGGTTCCGCCGCCGGTGGTTCCTCCACCCGTGGTTCCGCCGGGATGTCCCGCAGGGCTTTGGGTGAGTTTTCTTCCTTCGATCTGTTCGACGTCGATATCGACGGCGTGCGAAGTGAGATTGCTCGATGTGTAGACGGCAGTGACGCTCAGTTCTTCTCTGCTCGTGATCTCGAGGAATCCGATCGTCAAAGGAATTGGTGAAGGTGGTGTATCGCCAAACAGCAGCTCAGCGATGCGGCAGCAGTCGTCCATCGTTGCTGAGTGTGGCGGCAGGACGATCTTGTCCGCTGCTCTTGCCTTCGCGACTTTCGGCTCGCGTCCGGTCGCTACTCCTGCGAACACTACCGGAATAAATCGTTTCTCAATCGGGACTTCGACGTTTTGATAGTTGTGAATATTGATCTCCGTCGCATACTTGCCCGGTTGGACGGGTCCGCATTCACATCCATGCTCCGGTTGGACGCCGCAAACAAACTTCACTGAGTAAACAAAACTCGGCGCGCACGGAGGTACGGTGATCTGCACTTTCTTGCTGACTACTACTTTGCCATCCGCCACCACGTCGAGTGTTCCCGAAACGACCTGCGGTTCGGGCTTGCAGGGAATTCCGGTGAACCTCACTTCAAATTTCAGAACGTGTTCTTTATCTCCGGAAAGTGGTCCATAACCTGCGGCGGGTGTGATCGAAGTAACAAAGGGAGCGATTGAAGCCGAAGGAACCAGCTTCACGTTATTGATTGAACCTACGGCGCCGCCAACGAGACTAATGATCGTGTTGACGATGTTGGCTGCATTAAGGACGTTGACCGCAGTGCCGCCTGTAGCGCTAGTGATGCGGTTCGCCTGGCCGGCCAGTCCGCCGGGAGCTCCGCAAGCCCCGTAATCAAGCGAATTAATCTTCGGATCTTCATTTAAGCCCGGGTTCGCGGTCGAGATCGCTAAGACCGTAATGCCTTCAGCCACTAACTTCGCTGTGGCGCTGGCCTCTGTTATAAGTGGCGCTCCAGATACCGCCGTACAGATCGGATCATGACCCGGCGCATCCCCAAACCAGACAATGATGCGCTTACTGCCGGCACGCCAGCCGATCGTTCCCCCCGGTGGGACAGCGAGACTATCGAGCGCAAACAGTTGGCCTTCCGGAATATCGTTGCCACCGCTGGCAGCCCACGTATTGATCGCAGCAGTCACTGTTGCCGCTACGTTTGTCGGGCTCAGCTGGTGTTTAAAACAAAATGGATCACCCGAATTGAAGTCTTTGTAGTTGCCGACTCCAAACATCATGTCGATGCCCATTCCTGAGAGTGCTGACAGAATGTTGTTCGCTCCAGTCTGCACGGCGTTCAGGAAGGGACTCATCGAGAAGGTCGTGTCGGCGAGAAAGTAGACATCCACTTTTGCAGGGCCGGCACTTTTCGGAATCGTGACCGTTATAGTTTCGTCAAGAGTCTGGCCGGGATTGAGCGTCAGTACATTGGTATCGGGCTGGATCGTGATGCCAGCCGCAGCCGCTCCTGGTGCAGCAACTGATGGAACTGTAACGTCCGTGCGATCGAACAGTGCTTCCAATCTGGGGGTCAATTCCAGCGGTTTTCCGGTGTCATCGAGGACGATGGTTCGTGCAGGTTCGTTTCCTTTTTCAGCGCCGACTACTCGGAAGAGACGCACCTGTTTCCCGGATTCAGGATCAGTAGCCTGGTCCGCATGTACGACCCGGGGATTTTTAATTTTGTGGACTTTGGCTGCGAGCGCAGCGGCCTCCTCCACCATAGACTTTTTCGACATGTCTGCTCCTTTATGAGGAAGGGAAGTTGGAAGA